>JANODS010000326.1:0-1745 GCA_031412835.1 Acidobacteriota bacterium
TAGCCGGGTTTCGCACCCCGTTGGTCCACGTGAGTTCGAGGACAACGAGCGCCGTGTGATCCTGCCGATTGCCGAGGTCGAGGCCGAAGTAGAGGTCGGTTTTTTCTCGCAGGGCGAAAGCTGGAACCGGGGCCTCGTTGACGAACGCGGCGACGATTTGCGCTCTGGTTAGTAACTGGATGCCTTGGCTGACGAATTGGCATTCGTATTCCTGAGCGTACGAGATTTCGCCGTGTAAGCGACGTTCCGAAGCGAGAAACTCCGGGGTAAAGCGGGGACATTCCGAGGCCGGGATGAGAAAGCGGGTCCAGCCGTTGGTTTGATCGTGCCAGAGTTCGGCGAACATGCCGTTTTGGCCATACGGGGTGGACAGCGCCCAGAGACTGCCCTGGGAGACGGCGAGAATCGGCGACAGGGCTCGATACGCCGCCGCGGGGACGAAGGCCGCCTCATCGACGATGACGAGGGCCGCTTTTGAAAACCCGCGCACGGAGCGAGGCACAGCCGAACGAGCGACGATGCGGGAGCCATTCGGCAACCGGAGCGAACGAGGATTGTTGCCATCCCCGCGAAGGGGAAAGCCGAGTTCGGCGGCGAAATCACGAGCTTTTTCGAGGATTTCGCCGGCCTGGGTTTGGATGGGGCCCACCATGAAGATGAGCGATTTCGGCTGATGGACGGCCAGATAGAGCGCGCGCAACGCCGCGACGGTGCTTTTGCCGACCTGGCGCGAGGTGACCGTGATGACGCGGGAATCGGCGCAATCGAGCATGGCGGCTTGCTTGGGATCGGGGTGGAACCCGAGCTTTTCGCGAGCCCTGGCGGAAGGCGACAAAGGCGCGGCAACGGGGCCGGAGACGGGATCCGGCGGGGCCGGGGACGCGAACGACCCCGTCTTCGGATGGCCCGTAGGCAACATTTTACGTGCTCGGAACACGACTAGGCGGCCTCCGGCACCGGCACAGGAACGGGCGATTCGTTCCATTTTTCAAATTTGTAGTGCGGCGCGATTTCGGCCATAAGTTCCTTATTTGCAAGCATTTCGGCCACCCAAAGGGGCAGTTTATAGCTGGGTTCGTTTTTCGCTCGGTCGGCATGAGCGAGTACTTCGGCGATGACTTCCGGCGGGGGTAATTCCTCGTCCAACTGAGCCAGGTCGGGGTCAACGCAAACTGGTTCCGGGGGGATCATCGTGAAATCGCGGCGCATCATCCGAATTTGCTTTTGAAACATCGAGAAGGCCGACAGATGTGCCTTTTTGTCGCGCTGGAGTGAGCGCCAAAGTTTGTCTTCGGCGAGGCCGCCTCTATAACTTTGTAACTGCCGCATTCTCGGCGACAGTTCGGAGCAGCGTCGCAGGAGCTCATCGAGATCGCACTGCCGAGCAAAAGTTTCGAGCGAAACCGTGCGTTGGTACTGGAACATTTCCACGCAGGCTTGGCGGACCAAAGTAAGTTCACATTCGGACTGGGGCAAAAACTGACGGATCAGTTTTTGTAACAGGTTAACGAGTTCGTGTGGATTGTCGGTCGATAGGAGAGCCGCGCACTCGGGCATCTCCGCCTTGAATATTTCCAGATGTTCGGCGGTAGAGATGGCATTCAACGAGCTGATGAACTTTCCGTTCGGCGTTTTGGGACCACGGCTTTTGGCCCCATTCTGGCGGGCCGCTTCCGCACGGCGTGCCTTTCGTGATTCGGTCATGGTGAGTTACCTTATTCCTTGTCGGAGTTAGAACGCAAAAA
>JANODS010000327.1:0-1433 GCA_031412835.1 Acidobacteriota bacterium
GATGGTGGACCAGCACATGATTTGAGGGAGCGATGGAAGATGGGGGAGGGCCCAGAGGTAGAGGGGGTTGGCTAGACGCGCACCGGCCCAGTTGTGGAAGAATTGGCCGGAGTGCCAGTCGGGGTCGAGGGCTTTGTTGAGGCCGGCCCCGAAGTAGAGCAGGGCGACTTGCCAGCGGATGAGGCGGAGGTCGCCGCAGGCGGCGAGGACGAGGAGGAGGCCGGTGAAGGTTTTGTTGTTGCCGTAGTAGGCGCGGGAGCTGAGGACGGCGAGGAGGAGGGCGGTGCCAGTGACGAAGGCGGCGAGGCGGATGCGACGGGTGAATAAAATGGCTACGGAGCCGAGGACGAGGGCGGTTCGGAGGGTGAAGCGGAAGAGCTCGGGAGGGAGTTCATCGAGGCCGGGGAGGAAGGGGAGGAAGGGGGTTTGGATTTGGCCGGGGTGCCAGGTGAAGAGGATGGTGAGGGCGAGGAGGCGGCATAGGAGGACGGTCTGCGGAGGCAGTTCGTGGCCGGCGAGGCGGAAGGGTTGGGTTAGAAATTGGGGTAGCGCCATGTGAGTTGACGGCCGCCGTTGATGCTATATAGCACTGTGACGCGGCTGCGGCCCGCGGGTTCAAATTTCTTTTCGGCTCGTTCGATGAGGTCGAAGAGGTGGTGGGCGCTACGGTTGTCGAAGCCTTCGGCGGGGCGGCGGTAACGCTGTTGAATCTGAAAAACGGTGAGTGCTTCGTCGCCGATGTAGACGTCGATTGCGTATTTTGTTTGTTGGTCGAAGGGGGCCCAGCAGAAGTAGCGGAGGGGGGTGAAGCGGGCGTAGACGATGGCGCCGCATTGGGCGGCGAGGAGGGCGCAACCGAAAATGAAACCGGCTTTACCAGCCAAAGCGTTCTTCCTTCCAGGGGTCACCGTGCATGTGGTAGCCGTTGCGTTCCCAGAAGCCGGCGCGGTCGGCGGAGAGGAATTCGAGGGCGCGGAGCCATTTGGCGGATTTCCAGGCGTAGAGTTGGGGAACGATGAGGCGGGCGGGGGCGCCGTGTTCAAGGGTGAGGGGTTCGCCATCATGGGTGAGGGCGACGAGGGCGTCTTCGGAGAGGAACTGGGCGAGGGGGAGGTTGGTGGTCCAGGAGCCGTCGAAGCCGTGGGCGAGGACGTGGGTGCAATCTGGTTTGACGCCGCCGGCGAGGGCGACGAGGTGGCGGGTGGAGACGCCTTCCCAGAGGTTATCGAGGCGGGACCAGCGGGTGACGCAGTGGAAATCGGCGTGGACTTTGATGCGGGGGAGGGCGGCGAACTGGTCGGCGGAGAGGGTGAGCTCGTGGTTGACTAGGCCGTGGAGGGAGAGGGTCCAGAGGGCCGGGTCGAGGGCAGGGGGGCCGAAGGCATCGAGGACAGGCCACTTGACGGTTTGGGACTGGCCGGGGGGGATGCGAT
>JANODS010000328.1:0-1661 GCA_031412835.1 Acidobacteriota bacterium
CCGGCTCAGTCGCAGATTCAACAAAACATTCCCCGGCCCCCGCCCATAATTCCGCCCAACCGTAGCCGCCCCCGGCCCCGGATTCGTGTCCAACAATCCATACTTCTCCGTCCTCACCACCCCGGCCCTCGAAGCATCCAAAGCCAACCCCGGCCGCCCATTAAATAACGTCGTCCCATACAAATCCCGCCCCACCGTAATATCAAACGGAGGCCCCGTCTCCGCCGTAAACAGCGGGTTCAGCCGCAGCCCCTTCCAAGCCACCACCGTCGCCCCAATGTTCGTCCGATGCCGAATATCATTCGCCGCCGGCCCATACTCTCCCTTATCAGACGAAGGATTCGCCGGAAACGTCCCAATCCCATCCGAGTCACTCCGCGCCCGGTTCCACACGTAAGACCCAAACATCGAAACCTTAGCGTTCAGCTTGGAATTCATGTTCACAATCCACTGCTGCTGCCGATAAATCCCCGTCGACTGCGCCTCAAACACCGGCCCCGGCAACGCCCGCGAACGCAGCAAATGCTCCCCCTGCGCCCGCGCATACGTCAGCGACAACGTCGTCCCCGTCCGCAGCTCCCGGTCATACCCCGCCGCCGTCTGCCACAGCCGCAAAGCCTGCAAATCCGGCCGAATCCTCTGCACGATCTGCCCCGTCCGCCCCGCCTCCAACTGCCCCGCCGTCGGCAGCCGCGGAAAGAAATCCGGATCAGCAATCACATACTGCTGCTGCACCACCCCGTTGTACCGCTCCGCGTTAATCGTATTCCCTAATCCAAACCGGTCATAAAAAATCCCCGTCGCCGCCCGAAAAACACCCCTCGTCTTCGCCTTGATCTTCCCCGGTGCCCAAGCCACCGCCATCCGGGGAGCCACGTTAGTCGAGTCGCTCAAATTCGACTGCCGTTCATACCGCAAACCATACGAAACCGTCAGATTCGGACGCACCCGCCAGTCATCCCCGGCAAACAGCCCCGCGTCAATCTGGCTCGCCTGCAACCCCGCCAACCCCGCCGTCAACGTAAACTGCGTCGGCCGCCCACCCGCCAACCCCAGCAACGTCCGCCGATACTGTTCAATCGAGGTCAGCCCCGTCGCACTCCCCCCAAACGTAAACGTCCCATTAAAGTTATTCACTGTATTCGTATCCGAATACTCCCCCCGCAGCCGAATCCCAAACCGAATCGTATGCGCCCCCCGATTCAACGACGTATAGTTCTGTACTTCAAAACTCTGCCGCGTATCCGTCGAGTTCCCAATCGGTGCCCCACCCCCGTTGAACGCCCCCAGCACCTGAATCGCCGCCCCCGCCGTCCGCGGCTGGTTCGTCGCCCCCAGCCGAAAATACTGCACCCGCGTCTCGTTCACCCCACTGCTCCCCAAAATCCACGTATCCGTAAACTGCCCCGTATTCGCCGTGCTCTGCGCCAACACCGCCCGCTCCGGCAAATTGAATCCCCCCACACTCGAGTTATCCACACTCGCATCCAGAAACGTATACCGCCCCACCACCGTATGCCGGCTCCCGATCTGCCAATCCGCCCGTGGCGCAATCGAAACCCGCTTCTGCGGAATCTTCAAAACGTCGCTATAGTCATTTACACTTCCCCCCGTCCCCCGAGGGGAAGCTCGTCCCGCCCTTCCGCCCCTCGCGCACCACC
>JANODS010000329.1:0-9584 GCA_031412835.1 Acidobacteriota bacterium
CGAGCTGCATCGCTACGACCTCGGGGCCGGTCCCCAAGCCGATACCCCGGAACTGGCCGGCCTTTGGAACTCGCTGCCGGACTGCCTCACGGTCGGTTCCCGCGACGCCTCGGACCCGTCTCGCCTCTGCTTGCTGTATTCCGCCGCCGAAGTCAATCTCGTCCTCTGCCCGTCGATTTCGCTACCAAAAGGCCGAATCGACATCACCGACAACGGCGCTCCGATTCCCGCTCCGATGCGCGGAGCTGACATCGCCGTCGACGCCCAAGGCCAGACCTACGTAAATGTCGACCGGCCCCGGCTCTACCGTCTCATCAATCGATCAACGTTCGAAACGGCGCTGCTCGAAATCCGCTCGCTGACCACCGGGCTTCAGATGTTTGCCTTCACGTTCGGCAGTTGCCTGGAAGGCCGCGCGTGAGAGTACAAACCGAAATCCGCGTCGTCGCCGCGGTAATCGAGCGAGATGACAAAAACATTCTGATTTGTCAGCGCCGCAGCACGGATCGCCACCCGCTCAAATGGGAGTTCCCCGGCGGTAAAGTTGAGCAGGACGAAGACCCTCGGGAAGCTCTCCTCCGAGAGCTCCAGGAAGAACTCGACATCACCGCCGAAATCGGAGAAGAGATCGGTCGGTATGAGTTTCAATACACCGGCCGACGCCCCATCCTCCTGATCTTCTTCCGCGTCACCAAATACTCGGGCGAACTGCGCAATCGAATCTTCTCCCAGATGATCTGGGAGAGCCCGGCCAACCTGCCGTCCTACGACTTCCTTGACGGCGACCTGGATTTCGTTCGCCGCCTCGCTCGCGGCCACGCCCGTTCAGCGACGAACGGAAGCTAGTCCCAGCGTCTTCCGCAACACGCCAAAAGCCGCCGCCGTTTTGGCTTCCACCTGCTTCATTCCCTGCTCGCGATACCGTTGCGCCCCGGCGAAGTCCTGGTGCACCGCCAACAGCGCATCGCCCATCTCCGTCGCCGTCGCCTTGTTCAAATCGAAAGCCCACCGCCCCAGACCAAAGTCCGAAAACATCTGCGCCTTCTTCCCAAACGCGTAGTCGTAGCAGTGCAAACAGGGCAAACCATTGGCCAGCGCCATCAGGTTCAAATGCGGCTCCATGTTGAACATCGTACGGGACTGCAGCGCCACGCTCAACGCTTCATCGGGCAGCCAAAACTGCTCGCGCAGTTTCACCTTTGCCCGAATCGCCGCCGGCAGCGGATCGAGCAGCGCCTCTTTGTTCACGGCCATCTCGCGGTCGTCCTCCGGTGCCAGTAGCACCGGCAGGCCCGTCTCCCGCACCCAACGCTCAATCACCGCCCGCATCCGCGCGCAATGCTCCGCGCCGCGGTCCTTCACGCTCGGTCGCGTCAGCACCGCGTAGTGGGCGATCGAGATCAGAAACTTGCCCGCCTCGAGCCCAACGCTCCGCAGATACGCATTGGCCCGAGCGTCATCCCGCTGCCGAAATTGCAACGCAATATCCGGCGCGAAGTCCATCGCCGGCGGCTTAACCTCGGCACCCCGCAGCACGTCGAGAGAGATCGTATCCCGCGTGTAGATAAACGAAGCCTCGCTTAGAATCCGGCGCACCACCATCGGGCTCGGCTCGGCAAACGCATCGAAAGTCTGCGCATAAATCCCATACGGCTTGCCCAACTCTTTGGCCCGGAACAGCGGCAATAGAGAATTCACAACCGCGTCCCAACTGGTCGCCGTCTGATAAACGAACCCGTAGTTGATCACCATCCCGGAGTTGTACAGGAACAGGTCGGTTTCTTCAAACGCCTTCTTCACCGGCTCATCCCCGATCTTTCCGCTCACCTCGCGGAAATCCGGGAAATCCCGCCGAATCATCCGCCGCACGTCGTCGTTCGCGTTGGCGACCCAACACGTGACCTCCGCCTCAGGCACGAATCGTTGCAGCGCCCCGAGCATCGCCGGGGTGAAACACACGTCCCCAATGTTGCGCGTCTGCCATCCCGTCCGCAGCAAAATTCGCGGCCGCTTCTGCAGCATCGCCAAGAGAACAGAACGCCGAGTCATTACGGCAGTTTAAACGACAATCCACGTTCGCGGTTGAATCGCTCGGACGACTCTTTATCCACAATCGCCAGCGCCGCCTTTTCCACCTTATGATCGGGCTTCACATAGTGCAGCGTATCGCCTTCATACCAGTAGGCAACGGCCTGCACCAGCGACCCATCCTTGAACGCGATCAGTGTTACCGAAGGAGCACCCGCCGCCTTCACCTCTTTGGCTTCATACGGCCGACTCTCCGCGAAATACTCCCGCATCAAAGGCTTCGCCGTATCCGGCACATAGTTCGGGTTCACGCTCACAATCGGCGACTGCTGCTGCACCACCGTAATCGGCGCTTGCTGCGGCACGGGCTGATACCAGATCATCGGCTGTTGCTGCAGTTGTTGCGGATACCAGATCGGCCCCACAACCGGGAAATACGGGCGCCTCACTCCCGGCGCGCCCAACTGCAAAGGTCGCCCGGAAATCGTCGCCGCCAGCCCCGTCGCATGGTTCTGCACCTGTGGCGGCAATACCGCGGGCCAGCCAGTCGAATGCTGCGGAAACGTCGGAGCCTGGGGCCGTTGCCCCCACACCCCAACCGCGACTACACCAAATAGAATTACGATCCGCATGCCCCCAGCCTACACCCGATCACGATTTGCTTCAATCACCGCATCATGTAAACTAATTTCCGATTCGTTTGCGCGTACTGTTTGAGAACCAACTATGAAGCTCCTCTCCCTCCTCCTCCTGACGTTTCCTGTGGCGTCCTACGCCCAAAACTCCGCCTCGCTCTTCGACGCCATCCGCTCGAACGATCTGGCGACCCTTCGCAACGCACCACCGCAAACCGTCAACGCCCCCGGCCGCCTCGGCTTGACCCCTCTAATGTACGCCTCTGCCTTCGGCAGTCAAGCCGCCATCGAAATCCTGCTCGACAAAGGTGCCGACGTCAAAGCGAAGGATCCGCGCGACGGAACCGCCCTCCACTACGCCGCCTGGAATGCCGAACGAACGAACCTCCTCCTCAGCCGCGGCGCTGACCCCAGCGCGCTCTCGAAGATCGGACGCACCCCCCTCCTCGTCGCGGCCAGCAGCCCCACCGGAGCCCCTGTCATTCCCATCTTCCTCGAAAAGGGAGCCAATCCCATGCAACGCGATGCGATGGGTTTCAATCTCCTCCAACCCGCCGCCATCGGCAATACCCAAGTCGCCGCCATGCTGCTCGAAAAAGGATTCCCGATCAAGGACGGCACCGACCTCGCCGGCTTTACCCCGCTTCACCTCGCCGTGATGGGTAATAACGTCCCTTCCGTCCGCCTGCTCCTCGCCAAGGGCGCAGACCCAAATGCCGCTAATTCCTTTGCGGGGAAAGTGAAGTACGGCCTCATCGATCTCCGAGGCATGTCTCCCCTGATGCTCGCCGCCACGGCCGGCACCCCGGAATTGTTAACGCTGCTGCTGGACGCGGGCGCCAATCCCAATCAGCAAGACGTCCGCGGCATGACCCCTCTCATGTATGCCCTTGCGCCGGAGAGGCAGAACCTGGACGCGGCCAAACTACTTCTCGCTCGCGGTGCCAAGCTCGACCTTAAGATGAAATCCGGCGACACCGCTGCCGAATGGGCTCACCGCTCCAATTGGCCCGGTGGAGTCGCCCTGGTCAAAGACGCCCCGCGAGGCGGTGCCGCTCCTGTCGATGCCGGTAAGCCGGCCGCCGCCGCCTCCCCGCGCGCCGCCACCGAACGGGCGCTTACCCTTCTCGGCCGCTCTTCGCAGGAATTCTTCCAGCAGTCCGGTTGTGGGGCGTGTCATCACGGTGTCAGCACCCTGCTGGCCACAAGTGCCGCCCGGATGTCTCACCTGCCGGTGCCTGAGGGTCCCACCCAGCTTCTGAGCCGCGGCTTGATCGCCGCCATCGCCGCCGAGCTTCCCAACATCTTGCAGGGAGTCAACATCGGCGGTACCACCGACACCGCGGCCAACTATCTTACGGGCCTCAACGCCGCTAATTATCCGGCCGACATTAATACTGACATCCTTGTCCACTACGTCTCCGTCAACCAGGCTCCTAATGGGTCCTGGAACAACAATGGCGGCGTTTCCCGCCCGCCGTCGGAAGAAACCGCCGCCGGCAAGACCGCCTTCGCCATCCGTGCTCTTCGCAGCTACCCGCTCGCCGGTCGACAGCCCGAAATCGACGGTCGCATCGCCCGCGCCAAGCAGTATCTGCTCGCCGTAAAACCGCTCACCGCGTACGAACACGCTGAAAAGCTCTTGGGCCTCCACTGGGCCGGCGCAACTTCGTCCGAACTGCAGGAAGCGTCTAAGCCGCTTCTCGGCCTGCAGCGCAAGGACGGCGGCTACTCCCAGAATCCGCATTTAGCGAGCGATGCCTACGCCACCGGCATCGTCCTTTGGGCCCTGCAACAAGCCGCGGTGATTCCAACCTCCCACCCGCTTTACCAGCGCGGCGTCAAGTTCCTCGTCGATACCCAACGCGCCGACGGCTCCTGGTACGTCGCCAGCCGGTCGCCGAAGTTTCAGCCGTATTTTGAGAGCGGTTTCCCTTACCAAGGGGACCAATGGATCTCGTCCCTGGCCACCGCCTACGCCACCATGGCCCTCGCGCCGGTGCAACCCTAGCCTTGTCTATAATGGAGCATGGCTGACATCCGGCACTCCGTTTGCGCTCTCGATTGTCCCGACGCCTGCGGGCTCGTCCTCAAGATCGAAAACGGTCGCGCCACCAGAATTCAAGGCACCCCGGGCCACCCCGTCACCCAAGGCTTCCTTTGCGGTAAAGTGGCCCGCTACCTCGAACGCGAATACTCTCCCAACCGCCTCTCGACCCCTCTCCGCCGCGTCGGTGCCAAGGGTGAAGGCCGCTTCGAACCCATCACCTGGGACGAAGCCCTCTCGACCATCACCCACCGCTTCCAAAGCATCATCGCCGCCCATGGCGCGGAAAGCATCCTTCCTTACTCCTACGGCGGCTCCATGGGCCTGCTCCAAGCCAACGGCATGGATCGCCGCTTCTTTCACCGACTCGGAGCCAGCCGCCTCGACCGCACCATATGCGCCTCCGCCGGCACCGCCGGGCTCATGGCCACCCAAGGCATCCGCTACGGCATCGACCCGGAAGCCTTCGTCCACTCCAAGCTCATCATCGCCTGGGGCGCCAACGTTCTTACCACTAACGTCCACCTCTGGCCCTTCATCGTCGAAGCCCGTCGGCGCGGTGCCAAGTTCATCGTCATCGACCCCGTTCGCACCAAAACCGCCCGCCTCGCCGACCAGCACATCCGCATCAACCCCGGCTCCGACCTCGCCCTCGCCCTCGGCCTGATGCATCTGCTCTTCGCCAACCACCAAGCCGACGAGGACTACCTCAACGCCCACGCCAGCGGCTGGACCGACCTTCGCGAAACCGCCAAAGCCTATACCCCCGAGAAAGTCGCCGCCTGGACCGGCATCCCCGCCGCCGACATCATCGAACTCGCCCGGGCTTATGGCGAAACGAAACCCTCCGTCATCCGCCTCAACTACGGCATCCAGCGCAGCGAACGCGGCGGCACCGCCGTGCGGGCCGTAGCCATGCTCCCGGTCGTCACCGGCGCCTGGCGACACCTCGGTGGCGGCCTCCAACTCTCTACTTCGCAAGCGTTCCATTTCAATCGCACCGCGCTCGAAATGCCGGAGCTCCAGCCCCACCCCACCCGCCTCGTCAATATGTCCGAACTCGGCTCCGCCCTGACCACGCTCAACGATCCACCCGTCAAGGCGCTCTTCGTTTACTGTTCGAACCCAGCCGCCGTCGCGCCCGACCAACGAGCCGTCCTCAACGGTCTCCGCCGCGAAGACCTCTTCACCGTCGTCGTCGAGCAGTTCCAAACCGACACCGCCGACTACGCCGATCTCGTCCTGCCCACCACCACCTTCCTCGAACATACCGACATCTATGGTGCCTACGGCCACCACTATGTCCAACTCGCCCGCCCCGCCCTGCCGCCGCCCGGCCAAGCCCGGTCTAACGTCCAGATCTTCCGCGAACTCGCCCACCGTCTCGGCTTCCACGAACCCGCGTTCTCGGAAAGCGAAGACGACATGATCCGCGGCATCCTCTCCAGCGGCCATCATCACCTCGACGGCATCACCCTCGAACGCCTCGACGTCGAACGCTCCATCCGCCTCAACCTCGGCGAAGGCCTCTTCCGGCCCTTCGCCAGCGGTGGCTTCGGCCACCCCGATGGCAAAGCCGACCTCAGCCCCGGCAACCTCGACTACACTCCGCCTGTCGAATCCCGCCACGGCGACCCCACTCTGCGCCAGAGCTTTCCTCTCGAATTCATCAGCCCGAAAAACCACGACAGCATGAACTCCACGTTCGGCAATCGCGACGACATCGACCGCCAAACCGCGATTTTGCACATCAGCTCGGCCGACGCCGCCCCGCGCGGCATCGCCAACGGCGATAGCGTACGCGTCTTCAACGGACGCGCCAGCCTCGTCCTCGCCGCTGAAGTCGATGGCGTCGTCGGACCCGGAACGGTGAGTTCCCCCAGCCTACGCTGGCCCAAACGGCAGCCCGGCGGCCTTAATATCAACGCCCTCGTCAGCGAGCGCTTGACGGACATCGGCGGCGGCGCTACCTTTTATAGTTGCCTTGTTCAGGTCGAAAAAGCCTAGCTAGAAAAATGCGCAGACGAATCGCCTCCCTCGCCCTCTTCGGACTCCTCACCGGCTTATCCTGCAAGACCCGTAAGCCCAAGCCCGAAGTGCTCGTCGACGATACCCAAGCCCAGCTCGGCTCCATCGTCGCCGCCAACAACCCGCAAACCGCCGCTCAACTGCTCCGCGGCTTCTACGATCTAGAAAACGGGGCCTGGCGCTGGACCATGCCGAAGTTCGCCATCAGCTTCCGCCCACCCGTCGGAGCCAAAGAGAAAGGGGCACAGCTCAAAGTGGATATGGTTCTGCCGGAAGTGATTTTCTCGAAAACTGGCCCCATCGAGATCACCGTTTCCAACAACGGAAAGGCGATCGGGAAGCAGAAATTCTCCCAAGCCGGAGACGCCAAACTCGCGCTCGCCATCCCCGCCGACCTCCTCGCCACCGAGGCCGTCACTCTCGAATTCGTCCTCGATAAGTGGTTGCCCCCCGGTCCGGTTGATCCGCGAGACCTCGGCATGATCTTCACCTCGGCCGGCCTCTCCCTCCCGTGAGCCTGCTGCGAAACTGGTGGTGGCTGGCCATCGCGCCACTCTTCAGTCTCATCATCTTTCGCGAAAGCCTGGGAACCTGGTTTTTCAAGGATGACTTCGCTTGGCTAGGCCTCGGCCTATCCATCCACGACTTCCCTACCCTCCTTGATGCGCTCTTCGCGCCCAAAGCCCAAGGCACCATCCGACCGCTCAGCGATCGCCTCCCGTTCTTGCTCGGCTACTGGCTCTTCGGTCTCGATGCCCGCCCGTTTCGAATCTTCGTCTTCACCTTCCATAGCATCAATTTGATGCTGCTCGCCTGGCTCGTTTACCGCTGGACCTCCTCCCGCGTCGCTGCCGTCGCCGCCGCCATCATCTGGACCGCCCACTCCTCCATCGCCCAGCCCTTATCCTGGAACAGTTCCATGAACCAGGTGCTCTGGCCCACCTGCATGCTCGCCGCTTTCCACGCTCGCGAACTGGGCCGCAAAGCCCGCGAATGGCTCTTCTTTCTCCTCGGCTTCGGGGTCCTCGAACTCAACGTGGTCTACCCGGCGCTCGTGCTGGCTCGCTATCCGGAACGCTGGCGATCAACGCTGCCACTCTTCGCCGCCAGCGGCGCATACACCGTCTTCAACCGCTGGGTCACGCCACCCAATACCAATCCCCTCTACGTCATGGATTTCCGGCCCGCCTCGATTCTCGAAACGCTCTGGAAGTACCTCCAAATGTCGATGGGTTCGTTTCGACCGGACTTCCGCCCGGAATTGGCCGACTTCCTGCTGGGCTGCACCGTCATCGCCGTCGTCGGATTTCTCATTGGCGTCGCCTTGGAGCGCGACCGCGTCATACTCTTCGGTCTCGCCTGGTTCCTCATCTGTCTGGGCCCCGTGCTCTTGCTTCGACAACACATCAGCGACTACTATCTCGCCGTGCCTTCCGCCGGTCTCGGTATCGCCTTCGGCCTGGCCTTTGCGCGTCGGCCCCGCCTGCTCGCTCTCCCCGTCATCGCTTACCTCGCCGGCTCCCTCGTGGTTTCTCGCGAAATCACCCACTATAATCGCCACGAGTCCGATCTCGCCCGCAATCTCGTTCTCGGCGTGAAGCAAGCCGTTGCCCTGCACCCCGATAAAATAATTCTGCTGGCCGGCATCACTACGGACCAGTTTTGGGGCACTATCGTCGATGACCCCTTCCGACTCCTACCCGGTGCCAAAGTCTATCTCGTACCCGGAAGTGAAAAGAGCATTGACTCCCATCCCGATCTCGGCGATCCCGCGCTTTCCATACTTCCCGCCTCGGCCGCCCGTGTGGCCCTGGCCAACAACCAAGCGCTTGTATACGCGGCCGGAACCACCCCGCTGCGCAATGTCACCAATTTTTACCGGGTCATCGCCGCCCAGGAGTGGGGTAACGGCCTCGCCAACATCGTCGACGTCGGTCAACCCTTGCTCGCCTCGCAGCTGGGGTCGGGCTGGGAAACCATCGACCACGGCTTCCGCTGGATGGGGCCAACCGCCGAAGTCACCCTCGGCGGCCCCGGCAACGAACTCTTCGTCGAATGCTACCGCGCCGCGAACGAACCTCGCCAAGAGATCGTAAAACTCGATATTTACAGCGGAGAGTTCCTGCTCGGTTCTTTCTCCGTACCCCGCCGCGACCACTTCAACGGAAAACTACTCATTCCTCCTCACCTGGCCGCACTGCCCCGTCTGCCCCTCCGACTTACGGTAAATCCGCCAGTGGTCACACCCGACGATGGGCGGTCACTAGGCCTGGCTTTCGGCAAAATTGGACGCCGAGTGACTGTCCCCTAGCGGACACTGTCCCAAGATGATCCACCGGCGACCATCCAAAAACTATTTTGGAACGTAGATCGAGAATACTCGTCTACAAAAAGTACTAACGTTCGTTCCGAAATGTGCCGATATAGTCCAACAGTTCAACGAATTTACATTCCGAGGACTACTTTGCGCCCTTTCGACACCGGTTTACGCCATTAGAGAGTGATGGTCATTGAATTGCTTGACAGTGATGGTATACTTCAATGCGGATTCTTGACCGTCATATCGCTGAACGTTTATTAATCAAGTCGATACGACTGGGGCGCCGCTCCAACAGTTTTCGCCGCAATCTGCGTCAGCTCGACGCAGAAAATTTCACAGTAGAAAGTTGAACCATTTCGGCGGTTTCAGCGTCTATTACTCCAGAACGCACCGTAACCGCGGGGCCTTCTACCACGAAAAGTTAAACATCAATCTAAAACAAGAGAGAGGGAAAGAAGAAAATGACGAACGCAGAAATTAAGAAGTACCGACAGATCCTCGAGGCTAAGCAGTCCGAGTTGATCTA
>JANODS010000330.1:0-1874 GCA_031412835.1 Acidobacteriota bacterium
AACGAGACAAGTGTTATCGAACACCGTGCCATCGCCTTCTGGAATCGACTTCAGCTTGGCCACGAGATAGGCAAACTCCTCAACGTGCCACTTGCAGATGTCACGTAGGATGCGCTGCCCCTCGACCCCGTCCGAACCCGGCGCTTTGCCGTCGGCGTGCGTATAGTCGTGATGGCGGGCGGCCGTATAGCCGAGCCAGGGGAACCGGGAGAGGCCCTGGCATTTGGTCAGCATATAGGAGGCTACTCGCGTCTGCCGCGTGGAGAGCGCCGCCGCAAGCAGGTCACTTTGAAGCTTGGCAATCCGGGGCCAATCCTTCATGTCGCCGTCGAAGTCGGGAGCATCGACGCGGCGGTACTCGGGAGGAAGGCCGACAATGGCGCGTTCCAGGTCGCGGATGCCAGACAAATGCTCATCCATCCGGGCCTGATCGTCTTTCGGAATATGCTTTTTCAGCAGGTTGGCGTCACTCCGCACCGCGTCGAGAATGCTGCGCTTGCGGTTCACCCATCCCTCTTCCCGCTCTCCGAAAAGACGGTCAAAAAGCTTGTGGGGGATCATTTCCGGCGGCAGAGCGCGTTCGTAACCGGCCCAGCTCATATTGCGCTGAATGCTTTCCCCGAACGATTCCTGCGAAACGCCAATCTGCAACGAGCGAAAGCGGGATTCGCCACCGATTTTGGACGCGATAACCTGATCGATCGAGGCTCCGCTCGCACCGCGACCGCTGAACGGTGTACAGCTCATCAGTCCACTCATCGACTTGTGATGGCCGTTGCCGGGCCCTGGGGCGGCGGCGGCCGAGTTGTCGAGTCCGGAGATCACGTGGACATCCTTGCGATACGCCGCTAATGGTGCCAGGCACGATGTCATCCGGTAGTCGCTCCCTTCCTCCGAAGGAATCCAGTAGCGTTCGGGGATGCCGTTGCCGTTGAACCAAAGTACGAACCGGGTCTCGATGGGCTTCGCGGCGGCCGCATAAGCCGTCCCGTGGGAGTTGAACATCGAAACGAGCGGCGGCAAGCCGACCGTGATGCCGGAGCCAGCGGCGGTGAAACCTTGCAGCAAGGTGCGGCGGGAAACCCTAGCGCGCTTGGTTATGATTTGCGACATGGACAGTCTCTCCTGGGTTAAGGAACTCTTTTGACTTGATGAAGGAAACCATCAACTCTTTGAAACGGAACTGCGAAGCACGGAAATCGGACAAAACTTTCCGGATCAAGGGCCGGTCGCCAGAGGTCTCCATCCTACCGGTAGCGTACCGAAAATACTGCTTCACGACACACTCTTGACATTGAGCGCTTTCAAAAAGCACCTTGCCCAGTTCAGTCGGCGACGAGAAGTTGGAATTCGCAACACCCGCAACGTGACCCTTGGTGTCGATGGCGAGTTCGACCGTCTTGGGCGGAGTCCGCCGACTGCTGCGGCCAGCGGGCGAAAACGACAATTTAAAAGTTTCCCGGCGGGCACCAATCGCGTCAAACTTTTCAAAGCCGAAGCCGATTGGATCGATCAGATTATGGCAAGTGAAGCAACTCGGATTCGTGACATGGCCCCCCAGGCGTTCCCGATTCGTTTGGGGCTTGGCTTCGGTTACATCCGGCAGATTCGTGTTGATTCCAGGCGGGGGCTCGGCAACGTGCTGACAGAGAAACTGCTCCCGAACGAAGAGGCCCCGGGCGGTGGGCGCGGTTTCATCAGGCTTGGCTGTGAGCGCCAGGAACAGCGCTTGTCCAAGCAGGCCGGAACGTTCCGAGGCCGGTGGGAACTGAACGCGCGAGAACTCGCGGGCGGGCGCGGGGAGACTATAAATAGCCGCCAGATCGCTGTTAATGAATCCGTAGTCGGCGCGGACAAAATCCATAAAGTTGCGG
>JANODS010000331.1:0-2136 GCA_031412835.1 Acidobacteriota bacterium
GCCGCCACCTCTCTCAACTCGCCGGGTAACGGCCAGACTGCCGATCAGGTTCTTTCAACCGTCGATTTTCCCAAGCTGATCGGTCGTGGGTCCAGCTACTTTGACCCTCTCGCCTTCGCCCCCGTCACCGCCGTTCGCTACGGCAACTCCGGGCGGAACCTCCTCCGCGGACCCGGTGTGATCAACCTGGACGGCAGCTTGTTCCGGAACTTCAACGTCACCGAACGCTTGCGTCTACAGTTCCGCGCCGAGGTCTTCAACGTATCGAATACTGCCGCATTCAACAATCCCGGAGCCACGGTCTCCGGGGCCACCCGCAACCCCGCTGGTCAAATTACGGCCCTGAACGGATACACCGAGATCACCAGCGCCCAGGCAACCGAACGCCAGTTCCGCCTAGCCTTGAAGATCCTGTTCTAACTCGCCCGAGTTGAGTGGATGCGCTGGCAGGGAGAAAACGCATACACTAGCGGGTTGCCCATGTTGACTCGAAGAACTTTTCTGGCTGCTCTGGCGGCCCCCCCACGCCCGAATGTCGTCGTGATTCTGACGGACGACCAAGGCTATGGGGACCTCGGTTCCTACGGTGCCACGGACGCCCAAACGCCTCACCTCGACCGACTGGCAAAGGACGGAATTCGCTTCACGAACTGGCACGCGAACTCCCCTGTCTGTTCGCCATCGCGGGCGTCGATTCTCACGGGCAAGTATCCGCAGCGAACGGGTATTCCGCAGGTTCTGAATTCCAAGCCAACCTTCGACGTGGTGGGGTTGAAGGCCGGAGAAGTTTGCCTGGCCAAGGAGTTAAAGCAGGCGGGATATCGAACCGCGGCGGTTGGCAAATGGCACTTGGGTTCGGCACCGGCTAGCCGGCCGCTGGCCCAGGGCTTCGACGAATTCTTTGGGTTCTATTCGGGTTGGGTCGACTACTATTCTCACCGCTACTATACGCTGGGCGGAAACCCAGGGGCCTCGGGTCCGCCTCCCCAAAACATCTTTCACGATTTTTGGGATGGGACCAAAGAAATCTTTCCGGAACCGGAGTATCAGACCGAACTGCTGGGGCGGCGCGCGGTGGAGTTCGTTCGTCGGCAGGCGGCGGGGCAGCCGTTCTTCTTGTACCTAACCTTCGGCGCGCCCCACTACCCGATGATGGCGCCAAAGAAGTACGTGGACCGGTTCCCGGCGGCAATGGACCGCGACCGCCGACTGCACTTGGCCATGATTGCGGCAATTGATGATCAGGTGGGGGCGTTGGTCGGCGAATTGAAGAAGAAGGGAGTCCTGAACGACACGATCATCTATTTTCAATCGGACAACGGGGCGACGGAAGAAACGCGCGCCGACCATGTTGGCCGACCGTATCGCGGCGGCAGCAACGGCGCGCTGCGCGGTTGGAAAGGTAGCTTGTTTGAAGGAGGGCACCGGGTGCCGACCCTGCTCGCGTATCCAGGAAAGTTGAAAGGGCGCGTCGAAGACGGAACAGGGCTGGGGATGGACTTGTTGCCGACGGTATTGGGGCTGGCGGGGTTGGCCGTGCCGCAGGGGGTGGACGGGGTGAACCTGGCTGCCGCGCTGCGGCAGGAGAGCACCTGGCCGGAACGGACGGTCTATTGGGAGTATGACAACCAGCGGGCGGTACGCCGCGGACCGTGGAAGCTGGTGGTGGACCCGCGGCCTTCGTTGCTCGGTCCGAATGAGAAGCTGACGTGGCTCTCCAATCTGCGGGAAGACCCCTCCGAATCGCGCAACTACGCCGCGAGCCATCCCGACGTGCTCGCCGAACTTTCCCAAGCTCTGGCGGCTTGGCACTGGTAGCCGACCGAAGCGATTGCCCTGGAATCTCTGCTACAGGAAGCCTATCATTAGTGGCGCGACCTGTTCGTCAAAAAGCTGCGCTAGGAAAGGCTACCAGGGCTTTCCAGCGCCGCCCGAACTGACGCCAGGAACCGGGCCTCCTCCGCGCTTACCTTCTCGCCGCCAATTCCCAGAAAGCTCCCCTCGCCCCCCGCATTCGCCACTGAATCCGCAAATCCCAGCACCCACACGCGGTACGCTTCTAACTCCTCCGGAGCCTTCGCCCCCAGCGCAGCCACGGCCTCCTTCAGCCAATGAATTACGGTCTGCTCCAACGCC
>JANODS010000332.1:0-1019 GCA_031412835.1 Acidobacteriota bacterium
GGAAGAACGGTTATGAGGCCGAACAGCAACATGCTGTAGGCAGCAAAATAAATCCGTGGACGGGCAGGCGGAATTCACGGAAAGATTCCAGCGGTGGTTGGATACTCTGGATGGTGGATGAGTTTCGACCTGCACTCGGAATTTACTCCATCTACCCTACAATTGAGGGCTTATGGCAGATCGAATGCTTCCGGTTGAGTCTGTCGGCGACATTCCGGCGGGACAGGCGATTCGCCGCCCACCTGAACGAACTAAGAGAAGCGGAAGGAAACTGATGGCAACAAGAAATTTTCGGCAACTCGTCGAGTCGCTGCCGCCTAAACGGCAGGAAAAGCTCGAGAAACGGTTCGCGGAGAGTATGGGATCGATGCCACTGGACGAGATCCGGAGGGCGCAAGAAATGACGCAACTTCAACTCGGTGATGCCCTCGGGGTGCACCAGAGTGAAGTTTCCAAGATTGAGCATCGTTCTGATATTTGCATCAGCACTTTGGTGGAATATGTCGAAGCTCTGGGCGGGCATCTGGAGCTTCGCGCGGTGTTTCCGGATCGCTCCGTTCGAATCAGCCAGTTTGAGGCGGGAGGGCGCTAGCGGTTAGTAGGACGGGGGTGCCGAAGACTCTGCCTTCGTCGCCCTGGGCTTTCATCCAGGCGGTGAGTTGGCGGCGGAGTTGGGCTTCGACGGGTAGTCCGCGGCCGATTAGGTTGGTCAGTTCGAAGGGGTCCTGGCGGAGGTCGTAGAGTTCTTCGGCGGGGCGGCGGCGGTAGCGGGCGACGAGGCGGGCGGCAGCGGGGTCGGTGGCCGCTTTGGCTTCCCAGGACTTCCAGTAGGCGACGCCGTCTTCGTCGACTCCAGAATCGATGTGAGTGCGGTACTGGAATTCGGGGTGGAGGTTGCGGATGTACTTGTTGTAACGGATCACGATCTTTCCCCCTTAAGTTCTCACGATGTTTCCCCCCTGTTTTGTCAGTTTAGTGTCGGCGATCAGCCCATCCCGGGCAGTCGTCGCGCGTAAGAA
>JANODS010000333.1:0-3842 GCA_031412835.1 Acidobacteriota bacterium
GCCCGCGCCCGCGTCAACCTCTGCCCCCTCGGCAGCGGTGCCCTCGCTGGCTCCGGCTTCCCCTTCGACCGTCACGCCATCGCCGCCGACCTCGGCTTCGCCGGCATCACCCGCAACTCCATGGACGTCTCCGGCGACCGCGACTGGGCCCTCGACTTCCTCTATGCCGCGTCAACCTCCATGCTCCACCTCTCCCGCCTCGCCGAAGACTGGATTCTCTACTCGTCCGAAGAATTCGGCTGGATGGACCTAGGCGACGGCGTCACCAGCGGCTCCAGCCTCATGCCGCAAAAGAAAAATCCCGACTCCCTCGAACTGATTCGCGGAAAATCCGGCCGCGTCTTCGGCAGCCTGACGTCGCTCTACGTCACCGTCAAAGGCACCCCGATGACCTACAACCGCGACATGCAGGAAGACAAAGAGCCCCTCTTCCTCGCCGCCGACCAACTTGCCGGCTGCCTCGCCATGATCGCCGAAATCACCTCCACCGTCACCCTCAAACCCGACGTCCCCGCCCTCGCCGCCGCCGAAAGCTGGACCGTCGCCACCGACATCGCCGAAGCCCTCGCGCGCTTCGGAACCCCCTTCCATCAAGCGCACAAACTCGCCGGCCGCCTCGTCCTCGAATCCCTCAACCAAGGCAAGAAGCCCCTCGATTGGACCCCCGCCGAACTCGCCGCCTTCTCTCCCGAATTCACCCCCGAAATGGCCGAATTCCTCCATCCCGCCCGCGGGATGGAAAACCGCCAGGTCCCCGGCGGAACCGCCCCCGCCACCGTCGCCGCCGCCCTCGCCGAAGCCGCCGTCCGCCTCAACGAGTTCCGCCCATGAACAAGGCTTACCGGCACGGCCAGATTCTCAAGCTCATCTCCCGGCACCAGATCCACACCCAGGAAGAGATCGCTCTGAAACTCGCCGCGCTCGGTGTAGCCGCTACCCAAGTCACCCTCTCCCGCGACATCCGAGAGCTCGGCCTCGCCAAAACCCACCTTGGCTATCAACACCTCCCCTCCGCCTCGCCCTCTGGCCCCAGTCTCGCCACCGTCCTCGCCGAGTATCTTCTCGATATCCGCGAAGCCCAACATCTGCTTGTCCTCAAAACTTCCCCCGGCCACGCCAGCACCCTCGCCGCCGCCCTCGACCGCGCCGCCTGGTCCGAACTCGTCGGGACCATCGCCGGAGACGACACGGTCCTCGCCATCGCCCCCGATGCACCCACAGCCCGCAAACTCAAGCGCAAGCTCCTAGGCTTGAATTGATGGATCGCATCGGCGCGATCACCCTCGTAATCGCCACCGCGATTCTCACTGGCGTCCTCTTCGTCCCCCCTGTCATCGGCCTCGCCAACAACGGCGACTACGGCAAGGTATCTCTCCACTACGCCCTCTTCTCGCCCAATGAAGAAGAGTTCTACTTCGCTCCCCAAACTCACAAATTTCTCCCCGAAAAGCAGTGGGACAGCGGCTTTTTCACCTCCACCCACCTGCCCGTCCAAGCCGCTCTCTTCCTCCACCGCCTCTCCGGCCAGAAAGATTTTGATTGCCGCTTCCTCGCCACCGTCTACAGCGCCCTCTTCCTCCTCGCCCTAGGCATCCTCCAACCCTGCCTCACCAAGCTTAGTCCCCTCCGCCGCTCTCTCTTCTCCGCCGCCCTCCTCCTCCTCCTCTGCGACATCGTCTACACCGCCCTCTTCAACACCTTCTTCATGGACGCGACCGCCCTCACAGGCTTCCTGCTTGCCGCCGCCGCCTGGCTCCGTTACGAACGAAGCCAGAAACTCGGATGGCTCATCCTCTTCACCGCCGCCGCTCTCCTGGCCATGCTCTCGAAAGCGCAACACCTCCTCCCCGCCCTGCCCCTAGCCGCCTTGGTCGCCTCCAAGCCCCGCCCGGCACGGCTCGTCTCCGCCGTTCTGCTGCTCGTCGGCTTTCTCTGCGGCTTCCGCCAAGTCCAGGAAGATTACGCTTCCATCACCATCTTCAATGTGGCCTTCTACGGCATCCTTCCGATCTCCGACAATAAGCCGCAACACCTCGCCGAGCTCGGCTTTGACGAATCGTACACGAAGTGGATCGGCACCCACACCTACGATCAGGGCTCCCGAGTCGGCGAACCCGACTTCGCTCGCGAACTCCTCCGCCGTTCGAGCCAATCCAAGATCGGCTATTTCCTCGCCACCCATCCCAAAATCACTTACACCATCCTGCTCCATCGCCTCAACGAAGCCGCCTTTGTCCGTCCCCTCAACTTCGGCAACTACGATCGCTCCGCCGGTCGCCCACCCCTCGCCCAGTCCAACGCCATGTCCCTCGCCAGTTCCGCCAAGTCATGGCTCTTCCTCGGTCGCCCCTTCCTTTTCCTCGCCTACGCCTTCACCCTCGGAGCCATCGCCCTCCGGCAACCCGCGTCCCGTGCCCTAGCCGCCACCACGCTGTTCGCATTCGCCGTTGGCGCTTTCGGGGACAGCCTCGATGTCACCCGCCACCTTACACTCTTCAACATGCTCCTCGATCTCCTCCTTCTCACCGCCCTTCACGCCGCTCTACAACGCGCCCGCTAACTTCTTCGTCCCCGCCTCCACCACCACCCAAACTTTCTCAAACGTCGACAGCCGAATCCGCCCCTCCAACACCCGATACTGCTTCTCCTCAATCCGCCGCAGCAGCCGCGAATAGATCTGAATCAACGCCCACAACGATGCTCGGCTCCCCCGCTCCACCATCCCAACCAACGGCATTGCCTCGTCGTAATATCCCCGCGCCCGCCCCGCCTCAAACTTCATCAGTTCGACAAAACCCGGCGTGTACGCAATCCCCCGCGCATCCACCCCGAACCGCCGCAAATCTTCCGCGGGCACATACACCCGCCCCAACCCCGCATCCTCCCGCACATCCCGCAAAATGTTCGTCAGTTGAAACGCAATCCCACACTTCTCCGCCAACTCCAACGCCTTCGGATCCTCAAACCCGAAGATGTGGATAATCGTAAGCCCAACCACCGACGCCACCCGATAACAGTACTGATACAGGTCCGCAAACGTCTCCACCGGCTTCGGCGACAAATCGCTCGAAACCCCCGCAATCATGTCAAAAAAATACTGGTGCGGAATCTTGAATCGTCGCACCGTATCGTGAAACGCCGGCCACACCGCGTGCTCGCCATACTCCCCGCGCAACGCCCGCTCCAAGTCCGCCCGCCACTCCCCCATCGTCTCCGCCGTCGTCCCCTCCAAGTCGTCGCTCAAGTCATCGCAATACCGCATGAACGCATACACCGCGCACATCGCGTCCCGCTGCTCCTTCCGCAGCAACACAAACGAGTAATAAAAATTCTTAGCCCGGCTCCGCGCCACCTGTCGACAATAGCCATACGATTGCTCCACCGTCTTCGTCATACCGAAGCCCACAGAGCCTTCACGAGCAATCCCACCCGCTGAATCTTCCCAATCTTCGGCCGCTCCCGCAGCACGTCCCACCCCTGCCCTTCAATTTTATCGAGCACCGCCAAGCCCCCTTCGCTAAATAGTCGCAGATCCAGCGCCAACCGCCGATCCACCATCCCCGGCAGCGCCAACCCCTGCACAAACAAAGCCCGCGCCACCCCGCAAGCCTCCTCCATCACCCGCGCAAACCCCGGCGTAAACCGCCGCGCAAACAGGTCCGCGTCAGTCACCCCGTGCCTCGCCATCAAGTCCTGCGGCAGATACACCCGATCTTTCCCCGTATCCACCGTCACGTCCTGCCAAAAATTCGCCAGTTGTAACGCCGTGCAAGTCTTATCACTCAACGCGCAGCGTTCCGCGTCGTGATACCCGCACAGCCCCAACACCAACCGCCCCACCG
>JANODS010000334.1:0-1367 GCA_031412835.1 Acidobacteriota bacterium
TGGCGCGCGAGTTTCTCCTGAAGCAAACCAAGCTGCTGGGCACCCTGGAACTGGCAGCAGCCGAACTGGCCCGCGGCCTATTCAACACGAACGAATTTCTTTACGTCGACTAGGAGCCCCATGTACCCCTCCCGCCGCAATTTCCTATCTCGCGCCGGTCAAGGCTTCGGCCTGCTGGCGCTCTCTGGCCTGATGCAGGAAAAGCTGCTGGCCGCCACAAAGGCCAAGCGGATCATCTATCTCTTCATGCACGGCGGCGTGAGCCACGTCGACACCTTCGACCCCAAACCTGCGCGTGCCAAGTTCAACGGCCAGCCGCTGCCCGGCTCCTTCGGCGAAGGCTTGGTCACCAGCCGCATCGATTTCCGCAAGGCGCGCATGTTGGCCTCCCCGTGGAACTTCACGCGGAGCGGGAAGTCGGGCCTGGAGATTTCGGACCTTTATCCGCATCTGCAAAAGCACGCCGATAAGTTAGCCGTCATCCGGTCGTGCCACGGCGACGCCTTCGACCACGCGCCGGCGATCAACCTGCGAACGAGCGGCAATCAGTTCCCCGGGCGCCCTTCGTTGGGGGCATGGGCGGTCTATGGTCTGGGCTCCGAGAACAAGAATCTGCCCTCGTTTGTCGTGATGAGCGATGGCGCGATGAAGTCCGGCGCCGGGGCTTACGGAGCTGGCTTTTTGCCCGCGGCGTACCAAGGCACAGCATTCCGCAGCGGCCAAAATCCGGTGCTGCATCTCGCTTCACCGAAGGGCGTTTCGCCGGACGCGCAAAAGGAAACCCTGGCGCTAATCGACCGCATGAACCGGCGCCACTTTGCCACTCGGGAGGAGGACTCGACTCTCGAAGCCCGAATCGCTTCCTATGAGCTCGCCTTTCGGATGCAGTCCGAAGCGCCCGATGCCGTTGACCTGACGAAGGAGACCGACGCGACCAAGGCGCTCTACGGAATCGGAGAAACGATGACGGACGACTTTGGGCGGAAGTGCTTGCTCGCCCGGCGCTTGGTGGAACGCGGTGTGCGGTTCGTACAGCTTTATCAAGGCACGAACCTGGGCGACGATTGGGACGACGCCCACAACGACCTGCTCGGCTCTCATAACAAGATGGCGAAGAAGTCCGACCAACCGATTGCTGGCTTGCTCGCCGACCTCGAATCGCGCGGTCTGCTCGATTCGACGCTCGTCGTATGGTCGAGTGAATTCGGCCGGACGCCGCTAGCGGAAGGCAAGAACGGGCGCGATCATCACCCATACGGCTTCTCCACCTGGATGGCCGGCGCTGGGATTGCGGGCGGTCGCGTGCTGGGGGCCACCGACGAGTTCGGTCTGCGAGCGATTGAGCAGCCGAAGAACGTCCACGACGT
>JANODS010000335.1:0-2003 GCA_031412835.1 Acidobacteriota bacterium
CCCTCCCCCCTCGGCCTCGTCCCCGCTCTCGACGCCCCCCTCGCCGACGGCGTCATCCCCGCCGCCGCCGACGCCAACTCCCTCCAGTACATTCTCCATAAAGCCATCGGCGACGAAATGACCCTCGACGGCGGAGCCCGCATCCGATTCGTCGCCACCCTCCCCGGCAGCGTCTTCCAAAGCGAAGTCCTCATCGCCGAAGCCCAGTTCCTCCGCGCCTTCCCCGCCGAACAAGGCTTCCGCATGATGCTCTTCGAAAAGGCCCCCCCCGAAAACGTCGAAGAACTTTTCTCCGACGCCGGCCTCGACTTCATGACCGTCGCCGAAAAGTTAGCTCAGTTCCTCCGCGTCGAACACGCCTATCTCTCCACCTTCCAAGCCCTCGGCGCGCTCGGCCTCCTCCTCGGAACTTTCGGCCTCGGCGCCGTCCTCCTGCGCAACGTCCTCGAACGCCGCAAAGAACTCGCCCTCCTCCGCGCCGTCGGCTTCACCGGCTCTGAAGTCGCCCAAGTCATCGTCCTCGAAAACATCCTCCTCCTCGCCTTCGGCCTCGCCGTCGGCACCCTCTGCGCTCTCGTCGCCGTAGCGCCTTCCCTCCTCGAACGCGGCCAGCTCCCCCCGCTTCTCCCCATGCTCGGCCTCGTCGCCGCCGTCGCCCTCACCGGCCTTCTCGCCTCCGTCCTCGCCACCCGCGCCGCCCTCCGCGCGCCCCTGCTCGCCTCTCTGCGATCAGAGTAAGCTGGTTCTATGCGCACACTTCTCCTCCTCGCCGCGTCCCTCGTTCCCGCCCTCGCCGCCGACCCCAAACTCATCGAACGCGGCCGCTATCTCGTCGAGGACGTCGGCATGTGCGCTGACTGTCACACCCCAAAAACCGAAAAAGGCGAACTCGATCGCTCCAAGTGGATGAAGGGCGCAGTCCTCGATTTCATGCCGCTCTCGACCCCGCCCCCCGGCTGGCACAAAACATCCCCTGACCTCACTTCCACCAGCAAACTCTGGGTCAAATGGGGCGAACTCAGCATGTTGAAGTACCTCATGACCGGCCTCACCCCGAAGGGAACCCCCGCCGGTCCCCCCATGCCCATGTACAAGTTCAACAAGCCCGACGCCGAAGCCGTCCTCGAATATTTGAAGTCCCTCAAGTAAGCGCGATAGACTCGTGCGGATGACCGCACGATTTCTAGCCCTGTCCGCCGTCGCCTTCGCCCTCCAAGCCCAGTCGCCCCACCCCACTCCCATCGCCCGCGGCAGCGAACTCTTCGACAAAACCTGTACCGCCTGCCACGGCGCCCGCGCCCTCGGCGGGCGCGCCCCCAACCTCACCCGTGGCGATTGGAAATCCGGCGGCAGCGACGAAGCCATTTTGCGCAACATCGTCCAGGGCATCCCCGGCACCCAAATGCCCGCCTTCCCCATGCCCGACGAAGACGCGAAGGCCATCGTTGCCTATCTACGATCTCTCGAAGGAGCCAAGGCCGAAGCCCCCTTCACCGGCAACCCCCAAACCGGCGCGGCAATCTTCTTCGGCTCCGGCCGCTGCGGCAACTGCCACATGGTCCAAGGCCGCGGCGGCCGCCTCGGCCCCGACCTCTCCACCATCACCAACGAGCGCCGCCAAGCCGACCTCCGCACCTCCCTCTCAAAGCCCAGCGAAAAGCTCCGCCCAGGCTTCCGCACCGTCGTCGTCACCCTAGCCAACGGCTCCACCATCACCGGCGTCGCCAAAAACGAAGACACCTTCTCCCTCCAACTCATGGACCGCCAAGAGAAACTCCACCTCCTCGACAAAGCCCAAGTCCGCGAAGTCCGTCAAACCCATGAAAGCCTCATGCCGACGTCGAAACTCTCCGAAACAGAAACCAACGACCTCCTCGCCTTCCTCAAATCCGGCCGCGTCGAACCCACCGCTTGGAAGCCTGCTACTGACCTGAACGTCACTTGGGCCCGCCTCCAAAAAGCGCCCGCCGAACCACATAACTGGCTTACCTACTGGGGCGACC
>JANODS010000336.1:0-1606 GCA_031412835.1 Acidobacteriota bacterium
CCCGAATCCCACGTCACACGTTCGCCGTACGGAACCCACCCACCTTTCGTACGGATCCGGCAACACACCACCGTTTTCACTTCCATCTCCGATTCATCCACAAATCACCTACGCCTTCGCCGCCGCCAAAATCGTACGCCGCACCACCACTTCCAAAATGGGCACCTTATAAGCGTTCTTCGACAGCGGCGTGGCCCCCACCACCGCGGCCTTGGCCGCCTCCGCCGCCACCCTCTCGTCCAAGCCTTTCCCCACGAGAATTCGTTCGCTCTCCTCCGCCCGCCGCGGCGTCGGCCCCACCCAGCCCATCCAAATCGAAGCCGCACGAACCGTCTGCCCCTCCATCTGCAACACCACCGCCACATCGCAAATCGGCCAATCGTAGCTCTCCCGCTCCGTCTGTTTGTGATAAGCCGCCTTCGCCCCCGCCGGCAAAGCAGGCAGCACCACCTGCGTCAACACCTCTCCCGCCTCAATCACCGTTTCACGCCCACCCTTCATCATCGGCGGCAGAAAAAACTCGCGCGCCGACACCACCCTCCGCTTCCCGCCCGGCCCAACCAACTCGATCTTCGCGTCATACGCCGTGAGCGCCGTAGCCGGCGTCGACGCATGCACCAGCGACGACTTTCCATTGTCGAAAATCGCGTGATACTGATTCTGGCCCAATCGCGCCGGATCTCCGTCCACCGCCTCCGTCCGCTGGAAAAACTCGTTGCGGTAGTACCAACACCGAGGCTTCTGCAACAGGTTCCCGCCGATCGTCGCCGCATTGCGAACCTGAGGCGTCGCCGCATGTTCCGCCGCCTCGGCCAACGCCCGGTAACGCCCCCGGATCTCCGGCGCCGCCGCGATCTGCGCCAGCGTCGTCAAGGCCCCAATCGCCACCTCGCCAGATGGCCGAACCTCATACCGGGCCAGCTCCCGAATCGTCTTCAGATTCACGAGCCGAGCGGGAACCACAATCCCCTCCTTCATCAGGTCCAACAAATCCATCCCACCCGCCTTCGCCAGCACCGGGGCCTTCGCGCTACCCCCGGCCAGCAAAGTCGCCGCCTGCTCCACCGAACTCGCATCGATCCATTCAAAACTCTGCATCGCTTGTCCCCTTTTCTCGAACTACGCTCGTAAAGCCGCCAGCACATTCGCCGGCGTCATGGGCAACGTCCGAATTCGCTTTCCGGTCGCGTTGTAAAAAGCATTAGCCAAAGCCGCCGCCGTGGCCACGTTGGCCGGTTCCGCCACCCCCCGGGCATCCGTCGAAGTGTGCCCGCCGTGCTGCTCCAACAGGTGCACCTCGATCTCCGGCACCTCAAACGAACCCACCATCTTGTAACTGTCGATGTTGGCGTTCAGCTGGTGGCCCGACGCCGCATCCAAAAGGCGGTTTTCATAAAGCGCGAAGCTCACCCCCTGAATAATCCCGCCCGAAACTTGGCTCGTCGCCAACTTCGGGTTAATCGGCCGACCGCAATCATGCACCGCCACGATCCTCTCCGCCTTCACGCGCCCCGTCTCAATATCCACCGACACCTCCGCAAACTGCACCCCGCCAATCCCGTGCTTGCCGATCGCCAAATCCGGCGTCTTCACCGCATAACCGTCA
>JANODS010000337.1:0-5363 GCA_031412835.1 Acidobacteriota bacterium
GGTCCTGCAGGAGGACAAAAGCTTGGAGAGTAGTCAACCGAGCGCGATGGAGCTGATTGATTTTGCGATCGAGGCCTTCGGCGGCTCCAGACTTGGCATAGAGCGAGGCGGTGACGACGCCGAGGCGGGCTTGTTCTTTCGCGGCACCGGAGAGCTTTTGGCATTCGGTGTCGACCTGGGCTTTGGTGGCTCGAATTTCGTTATTGAGCAGCGCAGTTTCGGCGGCTTGGGCACGGATCAGGCGCCATTCGTTGGCGACGAAGCTATCGACGAGTTCGTGTTCGGCGACGGTGCGCGGTGCGAGACGGGCGAACCAGCCTTGGCGGAAGAGTTCGTACTGCTCGGGGCACTCGTTTAGGAGGAGTATGGATGTGCCTTTTTCTTCTGAGCGGGCGTAGCGACCGTGAATGAGCCGAGCTTTGCGGGAGCGCTCTTTTCCGGTGGCGGTGATGGGCCCTTTGGAGCGGGCTCCGTTTTGACGGGCTTGTTCGGCCCGCGAGTTCCGTGGTGAAGTTGACGATTCCATTTGGTGATTCCTCAGTTCAAAGTTTGCGGGGTGGGGTGGGCGTAATCGTACCGGGAGGGGTGAAAAAGGGGGTAGCGAGAGGAACTTTATTTGGTTTGTTTTGAGAGGGATGCCGGGTATTTTAGGGGTTGGGCGAATAGGTTGTGAAGCCCGATTCCGGGTACCCAAAAACGGCACCCAAAGGGATGAAAAGGGCGCCCTGGGGTTCCGGGCTGGTAGGGCCGATTAAATACCACCGGTCGGAATTTTTGGTCTCGCGGAGTCAACGAGTTAGGGCCATCCTTTTTCTAAGGATAGGCTGAGGCAATGACGGGTGAGCGCGGCGGGGGTTAGGGGAGAGTGACGCGGGGGAGGTCGAGGCGCTGGTTGAGCGCGGGCCCAGTGATCCGAATGGGCACGTCAGATGCACGGGTTCGCCGGGGACCCAAGACGCTCCCGACTGCAATGCTCACCCGGCTTGGGCGGGAAGGGAACGACTCCACCTGAATTTCGACACGGATGGCTAATGCCACGGCGAATTTAGTCGATAGACACATTGGAGCCAGATTCCCATGACGCACCCCGTTAGGTTTTGTGCGATCGCGCTAGCGCTCTGTTCCGCGTTTTTGGCTTGGGGTCCCACTTGGTCCCGGCCCGCGGGGACAGAACGAGTGTGGCGAGTAGGTGTCGACCATCACCCCCCTTACGGCGATCTGAGCCGATCCGTGCCAGAAGGGCTTGTGGTTGACGCGATTCGGGTGGCGGCTACTCGAAAGGGGTTGAATATTGCCTTCGTTCCGGTCAAAGGGCTAGGTCCAAATGACGCGCTAGATCGGGGAATCGTAGATATTTGGCCCGCGCTTGGAATTACCGCTGATCGACGAGCAAGATTTCACCTGACCTCATCCTGGAGCAAAAATGCCTTCTGCGTAGTCTCCCCAAAGCGGCTCAACTTTCGCAGTGTGAAAGACCTGCATGGAAAGCGGGTCGGCTATGCGGCGTTTCCGCTGGCGACTGCGCTCGCCGAGAGACATCTCGTCGACGTGCTCCGAATACCTCTACCGGACAACGGAGGGGTGATGGAAGCAGTTTGTGCGGGGACCGTCGATGCGGGGTTCCTCGAATCGCCCAATCTCGATCAGTTTCTGCTCAAACGGCCCGCGTCCTGCCAGGACGTCGAGTTGGCCGTTCGGTTTGTGGAGGGGGCGTTCAGTGAAATTGCTATCGCGGCGAACCGCCAAAGTGGAACCGCCGCGGAAACTTTGCGAAGTGCGATAAGCGAGATGGCTGCCGATGGCGCACTGGCCGAAATTTTTGATCGATGGGCGGCCAACTCCGCCGGCCAAGCGAGAGCCTTCGCTGTCGCGCAACAAACCGCACTTGAGCGCAGGACCGCGTATATTGTCGTAATTTTGCTCGCTATTACCGCCGCTGGCCTAATGTTCGCGTTTCGTTCCGCTCGGTATGGCCGTAAGCAAGCCGAACGAGCCGCGGAACTGAAGTCCGAATTTCTCGCCAATATGAGTCATGAAATCCGGACCCCGATTAATGGAGTTATCGGCATGACGGATCTATTGTTGGACACCGAACTAACGGCGGAGCAGCGCGATTACTTGCAGTGCGTAAAACTCTCGGGAGATACGCTCCTAACTGTCATCAACGATATTCTGGATCTTTCCAAGATTGAGGCAGGCAAACTCGAACTCGAAGAAATCCCGTACGAACTGCGGGTGATGCTGGAAGAGACGCTTAAAACAGTCTCACTCTCCGCATCTGAAAAAAATCTGGAGCTCACCTGTGAGATCAATGACGAAGTCCCCGGCAAAGTTAACGGTGACCCAACCCGCCTGCGGCAAGTGTTACTCAACCTCCTCAGCAACGCGGTGAAGTTCACGTCGCAGGGAGAAATTGCTCTCAGCGCGGTCCGCGAAGGGAGTGAAGCGGCACCCATTCTCCATCTGCAGGTCCGCGACACAGGAATTGGAATTCCAAAAGAAAAGCAGCAACTGATCTTTGAAGCATTCACGCAAGCGGATGGCTCGACGACCCGCGAACATGGGGGAACCGGACTAGGGTTAACCATTTCCTCTCGCCTTGTTCAAATGATGAAAGGGAAGATCTGGGTGGAAAGCACGAATCAAATGGGTAGCTGCTTTCATATTGAAATTCCCCTGCAAATCAGCCTTCAGACTACGATGAAAATCCCAAGGCTGGTCGACTTGGAAGGAAAGTCGGTACTCGTGGTTGACGACAACGCGACCAACCGTCGCATCCTGGCCCATATGCTGGAAAGTTGGGGAATACTCGCCACACCCGCCGCCAACGCCAGCGAAGCGCTGGCGCACCTAGCGCAAGCCCAACGATCCGGGAAGTACTATGATCTTGTCCTTACCGACGTGAATATGCCCGATATCGACGGTTTCGCTTTCATCAAACAAGCACAGCCCTATATAGTAAATTCGGCCGTCATGATGCTCACTTCCAGTGGTAGCCGTGGCGACGGCGCCCGCTGTCGCGCGTTAGGCATAAAGGCATACCTTACCAAACCGGTCTGCTCCTCCGATTTGCATGCCGCAATATGCGGCGTCCTAAAAACAGTTCCGGAAGAGTCCGGTTTGACCGCACCCCTCCTTACGCGGCACTCCATGCGGGAAGAGCGGCGGTCTCTCCACATCCTTCTCGCCGAAGACAACATCGTCAACCAGCGCGTCGCAATGAGCATCCTTAACAAGTGCGGCCACCGAGTCCACTTGGCGGAAAATGGCAGGCAAGCCGTGGACGCCGTTGGTCAGAACACGTTCGACGTCATACTGATGGACGTTCAGATGCCCGAAATGGATGGCTTAAGCGCCACGGCGCTGATTCGGCAACGACACGAATATGTGCCGATTATCGCGCTGACCGCCCATGCGCTGAAAGAGGACCATGACCGATGCTTGGCTGCCGGCATGGACGCCTATCTGTCGAAACCGTTGCGCGCTGAAGCCCTTCTGGCAATGATCGAGCAATTTACGAACGAGAGCTTGGCTCAGCACTTGTAGGGGGGCCAAGGTTTTTTGGACACGAGGTGCGGGCTTCGGGGGTCCGCGGGCTGACGACGTTGTCCGACCAGAAGATGGTCTCCAAGGAGGCCACGTCGGATTGTTCTTTGTAGATGGTGGAGCGGGAGACGTCGAAGAGAAAAGTGGGGTTCCAGCGACCAATCTCGACGCCCCGCGTTCCCGTCCCCCGATGGCGATTGAACTAAGTGAGAGCAGTATCGAACGTTGAAGGCGGTGATTTTCGACGGAACGGCGTGAGTGCCGGAGGCGAAGAGTGGTCGCTTCGGCAGTAAGTCTGTTTTGCGAGCGGGATCGCTACTGGACGTTGTCAAGCGACTGCGTCGGTGAGCCGATTGTAATTAGTGGGATAGCTGATTACGGTGTTCCCAAATGGATTTTGGGATGTGATCGAGCGTCTGGCGCGGCCGGTCGGCGTGACGCTGATTCTTACCCGTCAGTCGGGGCCTCGCTCAGTTGGTTATGTGATTGTCGCTGGGCCAAGAATCTCGGAGTTCATTCGATCTTTTCTACCAATTCGCTAGAAACGCCTTCAACCGCCACCAAAGGTGGATTGTCGTGGACCAAATTCAGCAAATACTCTCGTAAGTCTAGGAGAGTTGAGAACACGCGAGTGGCGCCGGATTCAAGAATCAGGTGAGAGTTCTCGTCGGCGAGCGTCGGCGGCGCTAAGCGCCCGACAATGATTTGGAGGTCCGGAATCGCGGCACGGAGCTTCCTGATGACGTAGCGAGTGCGGGAGGGCGCGCTCGGCGGCAAATCGACAATACAGAGCACCTGGCAGCCGCATTCCTTGATCGTAGCGACTATCTCAGCCGACGACATCGGTTTTGTCACGACGTCAATGGACACTCCAGTGCCCTCCAGCAGTTGGTTCAACATGTGAAGGGCGAGTTCGTCGGCGACCGATTCAGCGGGATAGCCGAGGACGGAGAGCGTATTTTTTGCTGGAGCGAGCGCCTCCCCTGCACTGTCCCTGACAACCACGGGCCGCTGGGCGCGGTTCAATGTGCCGGTATCGTCGAGAAGTTCCCGCGTTGCCTTTATAACGGCGTCTTCTTCCTCGGGGGAGAGTCGCGCATCGAAGCGATCCCGTTCGGCGTAGTTCAAAGCCGGAAGCAAGAGTGCATCGTAAACACTGTCCAGCGGTTGCGTTTTGACATGGCGTTCAATGATCTCCATTGCCTCGTTTGGATCGTGTGCTACGAGTCGTTGGTAGAATTCCGCTTCGGGGGGTAAAGCCGGAGTATCCGCCATCAGCGTGCCGATTATTTCCAGTCCGGGAACATGCTTTCCGAGCACGACCACGCAGACGGTTAACGGGATGGAGAGCAGGAGCCCCATTGGCCCCCAGAGCCACGTCCAGAATGCGACGGAAACCAGTAAGGCGACTTGCGACACGCCAGCGGATCCGGCATATAGGATTGTTTCCAGGATGAGATTCGTAAACAGCTCAAGAACAAGAAAAAGGCCCATTACCAAGAGCGAGCCATACCATCCAGGCATGGCTGCCGCACTGACGAGGATTGGCGCCCCGGCTCCGATGATGGGGCCGACATAGGGAATAAATCGAAGCAACGCCGCGAGGGCCGCCCAAAGAAAAGCGTATGGGACCCCAATGAAGTAAAGCCCTGCGCCGACGCTGAGACCGTAGGTGAAGTTGACCAGAGCCTGCATGAGCAGTTGACGACTGACCCGGTTGCCCGCTTCTTCAATTCCTTTCGTTGTTACGGCGAGACGTCCATGACCAATCAGCCCAATGAGGCGGTTTCTTAATTCTACCCGTTCGAGCAGCATGG
>JANODS010000338.1:0-9719 GCA_031412835.1 Acidobacteriota bacterium
AAGAGCGATGGGGTGTTAGTGCTGGAGCCGGGGACAGGGCCGGAGGGCAAGCTGAAGACGGCGCGGAAGGGGGTGGGCGGATTCGCCGTGACGGTGACGGGCCGGGCGGCGCATGCGGGGGTGGATTTCACGAACGGGGCAAATGCGATTGTGGAGTTGGCGCGGCAGATTGAGCGGATTGCCGGATTTACCGATTTGGCGATTGGGTTGACGGTGAATCCGGGGGTGATTCGGGGTGGATCGCGGAGCAATGTGGTGCCCGCGGAGGCGAGCGTGGACGTGGACATTCGGATTGCGCGGCTGAAAGATGCGGGGCCGTTAGAGAAGAAGTTTCGGGGGTTGCGGGCGGTGGACCCGCGATGTGCGGTGGTGGTGACCGGCGGCTTGAACCGGCCCCCGATGGAGAGGACGAAGGCGATTGGGGCTTGGTTTGTTGAGGCGCGAAAGTTGGCGGCGGCAATGGGGGTGACGCTGGAGGAATCTTCAACCGGGGGCGGGTCCGACGGCAACTTTACGGCAGCGCTGGGGGTGCCGACGTTGGACGGTTTGGGTGCCGTGGGGGAGGGCGCGCATGCGGCGAACGAGTCGTTGTTCGTCAACCGGATCGCGGATCGGACGGCGTTGCTAGCGGGGTTGATTGCAAGCGGGGAGGGGGTGATCCGTTAGCGGCCCTGTGCCATCCTGAAAGTACAGATGGAAATCGGCCCCGTTGGAAATCACCTCAAGGATCTGCTGATCGCCTATGCACTCGCTCTCCCCATCGGCTGGGAGCGCGAACAGAACGAGCGAAGCGCGGGCCTACGAACGTTCCCGCTAGTCGCCATCGCCGCTTGCGGCTTCATCCTCGCCACGGAGCAGCAGCTCGCCAATCACCCCGAAGGCAGCGCTCGCATCGTTGACGGCGTCATCACGGGAATCGGTTTCATCGGTGGCGGGGCCATATTGAAATCGGGCGGCCAAGTGCGCGGCACGGCCACCGCGGCCAGCCTCTGGACCACCGGAGCGATTGGAGTGGCCGTCGGTTTGGGGCGCTATGAAGTGGCCATTATGCTGAGCGTGGTCAATCTGCTTACCTTGCGATTCCTGGTGCCCTTCAAGACTACGCAAGACCCCGGCGAATCCAGCTCCGATTCCGAGAAGTGAGGGCGGCGTTCGTTTTCGCTAACCGGGGGGAGTGAACCCGAGGACGACTTCGAAGCGGGCGGCGAGGGGGAGCTTGTCCGGATAGAGCGGCCCTTCCGTTTGGGCGGGGGCACGCATGAGTTGCTCGGTGAAAGCGCCAGAGACAGCGAAGAGGGTGGAGAGGAACTGGCGACGAGGAGTCATGCGCCATGATAGGGCTAGATTCCTTCCCATATGCTTGAAGCTTAACGTTCTTAACTATCATTTTACGGGCGGCGAACGGTGGCGGGAGTTACCGTAGAGAAGGACATGCAAGCGAAGCGACAAACTCGACGGGGATGGCAGGCGGGGCTGGCTGTAGGGGCCATGGTCGGGCTGTGCGGCATCCTTGGGGTGCTCCAGTATCGGTGGATCGGGGAAGTCAGCGTCGCTGAGCGGGAGAGGTTGCAGCGCGGCCTGCAAGGGAGCTTGGCACGGGTGAGCCAGGACTTCAGCGAGGAGATTTCCGTGCTGTGCCGAACCATGGTCCGCGGTGAGGATTCGGACCACGTCGGTCGGCTGATCGCCTGGCAGGAGAGTGGACGGCACGTCGGCATGTTGCGGGATGCGTTTATCGCCCGTCCGGAGGCTGGTGAGATGCGTCTAGAGCGGCTGAACCCTCGGACGCGGGCGGCCGAAGCGGTTCCCTGGCCCAAAGAGTGGGAGGCGATGCGCGGGCGCATGATGGATCGGGTGGCAGGGGAACGCGGGCGGGGCGGGGTGGTGGATCGAGGCGAACTTTCCCTAATCGACCTGCCGCGCTTTCGACGGGATCGCGGGGAGCCGCGCGGGCCTGGGCCCCGCGAGCAGGATTGGATTCTGCTCGATATGGATGCGCAGTTTCTAGCGACAATTTTGGTTCCCGAACTGCTGGCCCGCCACCTTGGCGAACCGACGGCGGCGGAGTATCGCTATAACGTCTCGGCGCGTCGCGATGCGGCCCGGCTGATCGCGGGCGACCTGCTAACCGAACCGGACGCTCAAGTCGCGCTGTTCGAGCCGCAGTTCGAAGCCATTTTTGGGGGGCGGGGTGGCGGTCCGCCTGGCAGGCGCAATGCGGCTTCCACCGAGGGGCGTTGGACGCTCGCGGTCCGCAACCAAGCCGGCTCATTGGAGGCGGTGGTTGACCGGACGCGCTGGAGGAACTTGGCGGTGATGGCGGGCGTTTTAGCGTTGATCCTGGCCACGGCGTGGACGTTGGTTTACACCACTCGACAGTCCCAGCGGCTGGCGGAGATGCAGATCGATTTCGTGGCCGGGGTTTCGCACGAACTGCGGACGCCGCTGACGGTAATTTGCACGGCGGCATACAACCTGCGGGGGAAGATAGCGGCCAATCCGGCGCAGGTGGAGCGATATGGGGTTTTGATCCAGCAGGAGAGCGAAAAGTTGACGGCGTTAGTGGAGCAGGTATTGCTTTACGCCAGTTCCCGGGTTGGGCAGAACCTGCCGGCCTCCGAGGAGCCGGTGGCCGTCGAATCGTTGCTCGAGTCCAGCCTGGCGTCGAGTGCCAGCGTGGTGAGCGAGGCCGGCTGTCGAGTGGAGACGAACATCGCTTCGAACCTGCCTTTGTTGCTGGGCGACGCTGCTTCGCTCGAGCGGGCCATCAAGAACCTGATTGCAAACGCGGCCAAGTATGGAGCTGAGGGCGATGGTTGGATCGGTGTTTCGGCGGAAACGAATGCTGACGGAGCGGTGGAGATCCGCGTGGCGGACCATGGCGGGGGGATTCCGATTGACGAACAGCCCCATGTTTTCGACGCGTTCTTTCGGGGTCGGCAGGCATTGCAGCAACAGATCCACGGCACCGGCTTGGGGCTCAACCTCGTAAAGGGAATCATCGAGGCTCACGGCGGAACCGTTACAGTAAAAAGCGGATCGGGCGGCGGCGCGGAGTTTTTGATCCGGCTGCCGGCCGCACCAGCGGAGTATCAGGATGAGTTCACGCATACTATTGATCGAGGATGAGCCGGGCTTGGTGCTAACGGTCACGGACCTGTTATCCGCCGAAGGATTCGAGGTCCACTCCGCCACCGATGGTCCGTCCGGGCTGGCGAGGGCATTGTCGGAGGCGTTCGATCTGATCTTGCTGGACGTTATGCTGCCGGGCAAGAACGGGCATGAGGTGTGCCGGGAGCTCCGGCAGCAGGGCCGGGACGTCGCGATTCTGATGTTGACGGCCAAGTCTCAGGTGGTCGACCGGGTGGTTGGGTTGAAGCTGGGGGCTGACGATTATCTTACGAAGCCTTTCCATCCGGCTGAATTGGTCGCGCGGGTGGAGGCGCTTCTGCGGCGCGTCAACAAGGAAAGCTTGGCCCCGGTTCGCAGCTTCGCTTTTGGTAACGTGGCGGTGGACTTCGAAAAGGGCGACGTGATGAAGGCGGGCGTCGCACTGAATCTGGCGGGTAAAGAGTTGCAACTTTTGCAGTATTTGATCGAGCGCCGGGGCAAGGTGGTGCCGAGGGAGGAGCTGCTCGAAAACGTTTGGGAGTATCAAGCGGCGGTTTCGTCGCGGACGATTGATGTCCACATTGCTTGGCTGCGTCAGAAGCTGGAGGACAACCCACAGAACCCTCGGCATATCTTTACGGTTCGTGGCGTGGGATACCGGTTCTCCGTCTGATCGTTGACAGGTGTACAATGGGAAAGTCGACGAACGACGAGAAGTGGGCGAAAGCCCACTTTTTTATTGGCCCTGATGAAACGAGAGTTGCTGGATAACATTTACGAGATAGCCGACCGAGTGGCTCGCCCTTCCGCGATCGAGATCGTGGAGATAGAGTTGCTTGGCGCCGGTGCCTCGCGCGTGCTGCGGGTGAGCATCGACAAAGAGGGCGGAGTATCGCATGGCGATTGCGAGTCGGTTTCCAGGGAACTGAGTGAGGCGCTCGACGCCGGGAACGTGATTCCGGGGGAAGCGGCTTATCAGTTGGAAGTGAGTAGTCCGGGAGTGGAGCGGCGGCTGAGTCGGCCGCGGGATTTCGAACGGTTCGTGGGTCAGAAGATTAAGGTCAGCTTGCGCGAGCCCATTGACGGCGCGAAACGCTACGAAGGCTCGCTGACATCCTTTAACGAGGGGCTCGTTACCCTTGCAACGCCGGAAAAAACGGTTGCTATCCCGTTCGATCTAATTAGCAAAGCGAATTTGAAGTTTGAGTGGTAAGAAGGAAAACACTTTGGGTACGATTTATCAATCCATCGAGATGCTCAGCAAAGAGAAGGGCATCGATCCGCAGGTGATCATTGACGCAGTGAAGGACGCGATGCTTGTCGCCGCGCGCAAACAGTTCAAAACAAACGATGAACTGATTGCCGAAATGGACGACAAAACCGGCATGATCCTGCTCTTCATGGTGAAGAAGATTGTCGAGGAGGTGACGGACAAGACGCGAGAGATCAGCCTTGCCGACGCTCTTAAGAGCGACCCCAAAGCTGTCGTGGGAGGTGAAGTCCGTACCAAACTCAAGACCGAGTCCTTGGGCCGGATCTCCGCGCAAACGGCGAAGCAGGTCATCATGCAGAAGGTGCGCGAGGCCGAGCGTGACACGATCTTCAGCGAATTCCACAATCGAGTGGGCGAACTGGCGACGTGCACGGTGAAGCGGATCGAGGGTCAGGACCTGATTTGTGACTTGGGCAAGACCGAAGCCCGGATGCCGAAAAAAGAGCAGTCCCGGTTGGAGTCGTTCAACGTGGGCGACCGCGTGCGTTGCGTGATCAAGAGCGTCGAACGGAGCGGCAAGAACTCCGGTGTGATTTTGTCGCGGGCGGATTGCGAGTTCGTGAAGCGGCTGTTCGAGCAGGAAGTACCGGAAATTTACGACAACACGGTTGTCATCAAGGCTTGCGCCCGCGAGGCGGGAGAACGGACGAAGATCGCGGTAGCTTCGCGGGATCGCGACGTGGATTCGGTCGGCGCGTGCGTCGGCATGAAGGGGATGCGGGTGCAATCGATCATCCGCGAGTTGCGGGGAGAGAAGATCGACATCATCGAGTTTTCCGAAGAGCCGGTTTCGTTCGCCACGCATGCGCTGAGCCCGGCGAAGATCAGCCGCGTTGCCATCGTCGAGATGGGGAGCAAGCACATGGAGGTCATCGTGGATGACAGCCAGCTTTCTTTGGCCATCGGCAAGAAGGGTCAGAACGTTCGCTTGGCCGCCAAGCTGATCGGATGGAAGATCGACATCAAGAGCGAGGAAGAGAAGCGCCAGGAAGTGGAGATGCAGATGGCGGCCTTGACGGTGTCGGGTGCCCCGGTTTCGGTGCTGATCGATTTCGGTTTGCCGGAAGGGGTCGCTGAGCAGCTATTAGCTGGTGGCGTTGCCACGGTCGAAAAGCTGGGTTCGATGACGCCGGAAGAGATTATTGCCGTACCCGGCGTGGGCCTGGAGAGCATGGAGAAAATTGGCGAGGCGGTGAACGCGTATTACGGAACGCCGTACGAAGCGCCCGCTGAGGGCGCCGAGGCCCCCGCCACCGAACCGAGCCCCGAGGTGGACGCTCCGGTACAGCCCGAGAGTGAGCCCGCAGCCATCACTGAGCCAGAGGCCCCAGTGGCGCCGATCACGGAGCCAACGCCCGAGTAGTTGACCGAGAAGAGACTTGCCCAGCAGCGCCGTGGACACTCCCGCCGTTATTCCAGAGCAGGATACGTAGGGAAGTTGAATGCGAATCTGTTATTATGGCTACTGGGCAAGATCTCACTATGCTTTTAGGAGAAGTGTCGGTATGTAGCTAAATTCGACACGCTTCCCCATTTATTGATTCTCTATGAGTAAGATTCGTATCAACGAGCTGGCCCGTGAGCTTGAGGTGAAACCTAACGTTATCCTCGACATGCTTGCGGAGTATGGCGTAGAAGACAAGAAAACGCATTCCAGCTCCGTTGACGAGGATGTTGCCTTGGCACTGCGAAAGCGCTTGGCAAGCCTCGGCCCGATCGCTAAGGAACCAGATTTTCTGTTTGTTGCTGAACCGCCCGTCGCAGCGCCGCCTCCGGTGCCCGAGATTCAGGAGCCAAAGGCGGCAGCGCCTCCTCCGCCCCCGCCGCCTCCTCCTCCCCCACGGGTGGTTGTGGCCCCGGTAGCCGTTGCTCCGGTGGCGGCACCTCCGGTACCTGCTCCTGTGGCAGTTCCGCCGGTCCCCGTCGCGGCAAAGCCGACTTCAGAGCCTTCGACGCCTCCCGCTCGGGCAATGTTCCCGCTGCGGCCACCCTTGGCCAGCGGTGGCCCTCTGACGCCTCCAATTGGAAGCGGTGCGCCCGCCCTGCCTGTGGTCCCGCCGTCGACTCCAGCGCCCGCCGCACCGAGGGCACCCGTGCTCGCGCCCCAGGCAAGCAAGCCTGCGATGCCGATGGCCCCCATCGCGCGTCCGGCTCCGGGTGCGAGTGGCCCTCGGCAGCCACTTCCTGGTCCGGCCGCTCCTACCCCTGCCGCGGCTCCGGGCGCTCCACGCCCTAACGTTGTTCTCCCACCTCGGCAACAGCCGCCGGCGGCGGTCATTCTAGGGCAACCGGCCCCTCGGCCGGCAGCTCCGGCGTCACCCGCGCCTCGCCCGCCCGCTCCCGCCATGGCCCGACCGGGCGCTCCGGCAATGCCTGCTCCCCCGCCGCCTCGGCCCGCGCCGGGCGCCGCCAGCCGACCCATGGCTCAAATTTCGAACCCGCAGCGTCCCCTCGTCGGCCAGCCGACCGCTCGGCCCATCGTGCCGCCTCGGCCGGACATGGTCAACCGGCTGAACCAACTTCGCCAACCGCCTGCCGCTCCCGGTGTCCCCCGTCCGGCACCGCCCCAGAACGCTCGCCCCGGCGCGCCGTCCCCTGGCCGCCCCCTTTATCAAGGCCCGAACCGCACCGGCGGCGGCCCCATGCAGCAGCGCCCCGCTGGCCCTGGAATGCCCACCGGCGGTCGTCCGGGAGGCGGCGGTCCGCCCATGATGAACCGTGGACGGCCGATGCATCCGACCACTCCGGGCCGGATTGAACCCACCGTTCCTGTTCCCACTACCGAAGCGGGTCGCCGCGACGCCGCTAAGCGGGCGCGTGAGAAGCGTGAGGTTGAGCCGCAGGAGGGTCTGCTCAAGACCCGTTATTCCCGGAAGTCGGAAACCCCGCTGCCGGCGATTAACAAAGACATCACGATTTCTGAAGGCCTGACCGTTAAAGAACTCGCCGACAAGCTCGGCATCAAGACGAATCTGGTCATTAAGAAGCTCGTTGAGAAGAAGATTTTCGCGACGATCAACCAGACGCTGGATCTTAAGCTGGCCGAAACGGTTGCTCGCGAGTTTGGTGCCAGCACCAGCCACGTTTCTTACGAAGAAGAGAAGAGCTATGAAGTTGAGTTGGCCGAGAACCCGGCCGACCTCATCACCCGTGCGCCCGTGGTCACCATCATGGGCCACGTTGACCACGGTAAAACTTCGTTGCTCGACGCGATCCGCTCGGCTCGAGTTGCCGAACGGGAAGCCGGCGGCATTACGCAGCACATCGGCGCTTATCAAGTGGAGATCAACGGCAAGAAGATTGTCTTCATCGACACTCCGGGCCATGAAGCCTTCACCCGCATGCGGTCTCGCGGTGCCAAGGTAACGGACGTCGTCATTCTCGTTGTCGCTGCCGACGACGGGGTGATGCCGCAGACGATTGAAGCAATCGACCACGCGAAAGCGGCCGGCGTCCCGATCATTGTCGCGATGAATAAAATCGACAAGCCGGATTCGAACCCCGACCGGATCAAACAACAATTGATGGATCGCGGACTGCACGCGGAAGACTGGGGCGGCGACACGGTCGTCGTGCCGGTTTCGGCGAAACAGCGCATCAACTTGGATCTTTTGCTCGAGAATGTCCTTCTCGTGGCCGAAATCAAGAATCTAAAAGCGAATCCGACTCGTCCGGCTGTTGGCAACGTGCTCGAAGCGAAACTCGACCGTGGCCGTGGTCCGGTGGCGACGGTTCTGGTTCAGAACGGTATTCTCCGCGTGGGCGACTTCTTCCTTTGCGGAGCGGTTTTCGGCAAGGTCCGCGCGATGTTCGACGACCAAGGTGCCCCGATTCGGGAAGCCCAACCGTCGACACCTGTGGAAGTGATCGGTCTCGATAGCTTGCCGGAAGTCGGCGACGCCTTCCAGGTGGTCATCGATACGGCCAAAGCCAAGCAGATCGTGGTTTACCGCGAAGCCAAGGCGCGCGACGCCGCGATGGCCAAGGCGAAGCAGCGTATTTCGCTCGAAGCGCTCAACATGCAGATGCAGTCCGGCACCGACGCCAAGGACCTCAACGTCATTATCAAGTCTGACGTTGGCGGTACGGCCGAAGTTCTGGGCGAAAGTTTGCAGAAGCTTTCGACGGACAAGGTTCGCGTCCGGGTCCTGCGTCAGGGAGTCGGAGCGATTTCAGAAGCCGACGTGCTTCTGGCCTCTGCTTCGAACGCGATCATCATCGGCTTCAACGTGAAGCCGGACCGGACAGCCGCCTCGGTGGCGGAACGGGAACGGATCGACGTACGTTCGCACTCGATCATTTACGAAGTTACCGACGAGATCAAGAAAGCGATGCTCGGCCTGCTTGCCCCGGTCTACCGGGAGCTGTACAAGGGCAAAGCCGAAGTTCGCGAGATCTTCCGGATCACCAAAGTGGGCAACGTTGCTGGCTGTTTCGTCACCGACGGAACGATCAACCGCAACTCCGAAGCGCGCGTTATCCGCGACGGCAAAACGGTGCACACCGGCAAGGTCAGCCAACTCAAGCGGTTCAAAGACGACGCGAGCGAAGTTCGCAATGGCTACGAGTGCGGTATCTCTGTCTCGGGCACGAACGATATCAAGGTTGGCGACACCATTGAGACGTTTATCACGGAGCGTGTAATTCAAGACTCGCTGAACTAATATGGCCGTAGTCGGGGTCCTACATTTGGAACTGCAGCTCGACTACGCGACCTCTATTAAAGACAAACGCAACGTTATTCGAAGTTTGAAAGCCCGGCTCCGTAGCCGTCACAATGTGGCGGTTGCGGAGATCGGCCACCAGGATTCTATGAGTCGTGGGTTAGTTGGAGTGGTTGCGATTTCGAGCGACCGCGTGTATGCCGAGGGTCTTCTGCAGAAAGCAGAGGACGAAGCGGCAGCCCTGCTCGGAGCTGTGCTGGTCGGCAGCGGGGTAGAGTGGATTGAGTAGAGAACTATGGAACCGCTGATTCGAGCCCAACGCGTGTCGGAGGCCCTCCGCATCGAACTGTCCGAGATGGTGGGCTATGAACTGGCCGATCCGCGCGTCGAAGGCGTACAAGTGATTGAAGTCCACGTCGCGCCGGACCTCAAGAAGGCTCGCGTGATGGTCTCTATTCCGGCTAAAGCTGATTCGGCGTTGGTGCTCGACGCCCTCAACGGCGCTCGGGCGTTCATCCGGTCCCAGGTCGCCGAACGGTTGCAACTGCGGCGCACGCCGGACATCTGGTTCGAGGCCGGAGCCGAGGTCGACCCAGGGAAAGTGAAGAGCCTACTGCGACGGATTCAACGGGGTCGACCGCGGGACCGTACTTAGGCCCCCCGGCCAAGCC
>JANODS010000339.1:0-2227 GCA_031412835.1 Acidobacteriota bacterium
GCTGCCCTATCCGCTGCCGCCCCGTCGTCAACTGCCGCAACGCATCGTCGTATTGGTAATAGTCCCAATGCAACGTCGCCGACTCCACCCATCCCTCTGCTTTCCCTGGCGCAATCTGCGCCACCCGGTCGAACAGCGGCCGCGCCGCCGCAAACCGCTCCCGATCCGCCTCGATCTCGCCCATCCGCGTCAAAAACTGCCCATCCCGCGGCCAAGCCTTAGCCAAGGCCCCCTCAAGCTCTAATGCAACCCCCGGATTCCCCAACGACCGATGCACCGCCGCCGCCCGTGTCAACAAACTCACGTCCGCCGGATACGACAACGCTACCGCCCGCAGATAAGGCGCTGCAATCTCATAATGACTCCGCCACGCTTCCGCTTCGGCCACCCAAGTCGCCGCCGCCGGGTTCGCCCGCGTCTGCGCCACTGCATCGCCCTGCGGCAACACCGCCCGCACGGCCACTAACTCAGCCTCTAACCGACCTGTCCTCGATAACAAAGCAAAAAACTGCTGCCGCAAAGCCTCATCGTAAATCCAGTAACTCCGCAGTAACCGTTCCTCTTCCGCAGGATTGGCCGTAGCCTTAGCTCCATGGGCATCCACTAAGTTCTTCACAAACGGCATATGATGCGGAAACCGCGTCAAAGCGTACGTATTCACCTGCCGATATAGCACCGGATCCAACTGCCCCTTCACCGCCGTAGCCTTCAGATACTCCTCCAGTTCCGTACCCGAAAACACCGCCGAAACCTCCCGCGACAAAGCGTCGTATTTCGCGTTCATCCGCGTCCGCAGAAACCACCGTGCCAACTTATGCGACCACGACTTATCCGGAAACTGCGCCATCGCCCGCCGATAAACGCCTTCAATCTCCGCCCCCAACTTATTCTGCTCTAAGAACGCCGCCAGCCGTTCGTACAACGCCGGATCAGCCGGATTTCGGTCAATCTCTTTCCGCTGCAAAGCCAGTGCATCGGCCACCCGCCGCGCCGCCACATACCGCGCAATCGCCCGGTCCAAAATCGCCTTATACTGTGGATGCCCTGCCCCCAACTCGGCCAACAAAGCGTCATAAACCTTGAACTCCTCCACCGCATTCCGCTGCGCGGCATAAGCCCCCGCCATCAGCAACGAAACCGTCACCCGCTCGGTCGCCTTCGGATAAGCTACCAAAAACTGCTGCCCCTGCCGGATCACCGCCGCGTACTCCCCGTGCGTCGAAAACGCTTCCATCACCCCCGCCCGCAGCCCTGCCCGCCGTTCAGAATTCGGGAACCGGCTCTCAAATAACGATGCCAACTCCGCCGCCTTCGCCCGATGGAAATACGGCCGCGCGCGGTTCTCCTCCGTCGCCAATTCCGATGCCGGGTAAGTCGTATTGAATACGAGCGACAACACCCCGTTCAACAATCCCGGAGACCGATCCATCGTCCCAATGTCCGAAAAAGCCGCTAAGTTGCCCGAACCCATCCGAATCGGCTGCCCCGCATGACGTAGCAACAAAGTCGTCAAATTCGCAATCGCCTCTTCGTTATCTACTTGGCTATATAAGTGCGCCGCCTCGTCCACGTTCTGCGCCGCTTCATAAAGCTTTGCCATCGCCAACGGCTCCGTCCCGCCCCGCTGCCGAAACTCATACAGCACCCGTTGCGCCGCGTCCTTCCGATCCGCATGAAAGTGCATCCAGAACATCCGCCGCACCGGCTCAAAATTCCGCGGCTCGCTCGCCGCCCTCTGCCGCTGCAACTCCATATAAGGCCGCAACCGCTTCCCGGAACTGAGTAACTCAAAGTACTTCGCCGACTCCGGAGCCTCTTTGTCATAAAGCGCCAACGCCGCCGGTGCCCCGCTCCGCGCTAACTCCAATGCCGCCCGCCGCTCCAAAGCATCCTTGAACGTCCGCCGCCCCAAAATCGCCTCATACTCGCTGAAATTCTTCTGCGCCAGAAGGTACGGCAAATACGCCGCATAAAGGCTCTCGCTATTCGGTTCTGCCGCCTCCCAAGCCCTATAAATGGGCAGCGGATCCAGTAACTGCTCTCGGGCCTCCGTCAGCGCTCGAGCGAACGCTTTCGCCGCTACCAGCGCTGTAATCTCTTTCGCCGGCTCCAACCGCCGATGATGATAGTTCGCCTTCTCCAAATACGCCGGGCCCTTGTTCGGAGCCAACTGCACATACCGGTCGAAGTCCGCCTCTGCCGCCCCAAAATCCAGTTGCAGCTCGGC
>JANODS010000340.1:0-1408 GCA_031412835.1 Acidobacteriota bacterium
CCTCATCCCCGTCCCCAACCAACTCAGCGGCATCGATTGGACCCAAAAAGCCAAGCCCTTCCGCGACCTTGTCATGAAATATATGGAGGATAACTACCTCCCCGGCCTCCAGTCCCGTCTCGTCACCGAGCGCTGCTTCACCCCCCTTGATTTCGAAACCACCCTCAACACCTACCGCGGCTCCGGCTTCTCCTTCGAACCCATCTTCACCCAGTCCGCCTGGTTCCGCCCCCATAACGAAAGCGAAGACGTCAAAAACCTCTTTTTCGTCGGTGCCGGCACCCATCCCGGCGCGGGCGTCCCCGGCGTGCTAAGCTCAGCCCGTATCGCCGAAAAACTCATATGCGAGCGGATTCCGAACACCTAGCGCAGTGGAAGCGCAGCGCCGCCGCCGCCACCGCCGCCGGCTCGAAAAGCTTCTACTTCGCCACCCGCTTCTTCCCCCCCCACCTCGCCGAAGCAGCCTACGGAGTCTACTGGTTCTGCCGCTCTACGGACGATATCGTTGACGAAAATCCTGACCTCGCCGCCGCCCGCTCCGAACTCGAATCCTGGCGTGAACAACTCCTCGCCGTCATGAACGGGCAAACCGTCGAAAGCCCCGTCCTCATGCTCTTCGAACACACCCGCCGCCAATGCGGCTTCTCCGAACATTACCCCCTCGAACTCATCGAAGGCATGCGCATGGATTTGGAAAAGGTCCGCTACGCCGACTTCGCCGACCTCCGCCTCTTCTGCTATCGCGTCGCCAGCGTCGTCGGCCTCATGATGTCCCACGTCATCGGCTTCCGCGACGACGCCCTCCTCTACGCCGAAGACCTCGGCATCGCCATGCAACTCACCAACATCCTCCGCGATCTCGCCGAAGACGCCGACCGCGGCCGCATCTACCTCCCCGCCGACGAACTAGCCCAATTCAACTACTCGCCCGAAGACCTCCTTGCCCGCCGCCGAGGCCCCAACTTCGACGCCCTCATGCGCTTCCAAATCGACCGCGCCCGCGGCTACTACGAACGCTCCTTCCCCGGCATCCCCCTGCTCAAACCAGAAGGCCGCTTCGCCGTCGAAATCGCCGCCAAAGTTTACCGCGACATCCTCGGCCGAATTGAGAAAATGAACTACAACGTCTACGCCCAACGCGCCGTCGTCCCGTCCTGGAAAAAATACAGCATCACCGCCGGAGCCCTCGTCCGCCGCCAGTTCCAATCATGAAAACCGCCATTGAACGCGGGTCGCTAGCCACCGCCCTCGGCCTGCTCGTTCACTACCTCTGCCACTATCTGTTCGCCGTCCCTCTCTTCACCGAAATCATCGGCGAATGGATCATGGCCCGCACCCCCAATACGTACAGCGTCCTGCTCCTCGAAACCATGGGCGGCTGGGCCAAACCCTTCGCCCTCACCGGCGG
>JANODS010000341.1:0-5242 GCA_031412835.1 Acidobacteriota bacterium
GAAGGCGAGGACGCTGACGGCGTCGGTGAAGTGGCGATGCATGCCGTAGTGTTTGGGGTCGGTCATGATGTCGGGGACGGTGACCTGGTTTTTGACTTCGAGACCGGGTTTGCCTTCGGTCATCATGTCGCGGCCGAACTCGGTGGCAACGACGACGAGCGTCTTTTCGAGCAGGCCACGTTCTTCCAGGTCACGGATGAGTTGGGCGATGGGGGCATCAATGGTTTGCTTCATGCCGGCGACGCGGGAGTGGCCGTTTTCATGGGTATCCCAGAAGCGGAAGGGGATGTACTCGGTGGTGACTTCGATGAAGCGAGCGCCGGCTTCGACGAGGCGGCGGGCAAGCAGGCAGCCGAGTCCGAATCGAGAGGTATTGTAAGTGCTATATAGCTTTTCCGGCTCGAGCGAAAGGTCGAAGGCTTTGGCGGCCGGGGAGGTGAGGAGGCGATGGGCGTTGTCGAGCGAGTTGAGGAAGCTTTCTTTCTGGTGGTCGCTGCCTTGGTGGACAGGGGAGGCGGCGAGCATTTTGCGGTAGAGTTCACGGCGGCTGGCGAAGCGGGATTGGCCGAGGAGTTGGTTGGGGCGGGTGACGGCGACGGCGTCGCGGGGGTCGACGATGTGGAAGGGGCCGTATTCCGCGCCGAGAAAGCCGGCGGTGTGGAAGGCTTTAACGGCGTCGGATTCGCCGCCAATTTCGAGGTTCTGGCCGATGGAAAGAAAAGCCGGGATGTCGGGATTTTTCTTTCCGAGGGTCCGCGCGACGAAGGCTCCGAAGTGGGGGCAGGCGACGGATTGGGGCGGGGTGTAGCCGGTGTGCCAGTGGAACTGATGGCGGGAGTGGAGAATGAAGCCGAGGTCGCCGACGCGGTGGGAGCGGATGAGGGTGCCGCGGTCGAGGACGCTGGCGATGCGTTCAAGGCCTTCCGAAATTTGGACGCCGTCGACGGCGGTCGGGATGGGCTTGAAGGTGGATAGGACGCGGTCGCTGGGCAGGTCGGATTGGAAGGGGGTGTAGCGTTTGGGATCGAAGGTTTCGGTCTGCGCCATGCCACCGGCCATCCATAGGAGGATCATACTGTCGGCGGTGCCGGAGCGGGGGGCGGCCAGAAGGCGGGGGCTATTGCCCTGTAGCGCGGCAAGGGTGGCGGCGACGCCGTGGCGGGCAAAGAAGCGGCGATCAATTGACATACTGAAACTCCGGGTGGTTTAAGAGGATCCAGAGGAGGTCTTCGACTTCGGCCTGCTTGGCGAGTTGGCGTTCCATTGAGACGGGGGCACGACCGAGAGTTTGCCAGAAGAGGTCGTCGACAATATTGCCGGGCTTACGACGGGGGACGGGCGGGGGGTCGGTGATGCGAGAGAGCAAGTTGCGGTCGGGTGCGGCGGGGAAGATGTAGCCGCGGACGGCGCTGTTGATGTCGCTCTGCTTGCCGCTGGGATCGAGTTCAAGCGCACCGGTGAGGCGGTGGGGGCCGGGGGGGAGGGTAACCTTGACGGCGGTTCCTAGCTTGGCAGAAGCAACGGTGAGGGGCCGGCCGTCGAGCTGAAGGTTGGACCAAGTGGTGACGGTGCGTTCGGGATCGAAACTTCCGATGTCGTCGACTAGGAAGTAGAGCGTATCGGAGGTCGTCGCGATGTCGAAGGGTTTCTTCCCTTCCCTGCGCAGCCCAGCGCTATCCCAGAGGCTGGCGGGGGCTTCGGGCAACATGCCGACGAGGCGCTGGGACCCGCGACGGAGTTGTTGATGGATGGTAGCGCCGTTGACGAGTTCGAGGGCTTGGAGGGTGGCGCTTTCAGTGTTTCGGGTGGTGACGACTTGATCGCGAATGGGTCGACCGAGGGCGCGTGTAAGTTCGGTGCCGCGGAGTTCCCATTCGCGGGCGTAGCGGGCCGAGGTATCGGTTTGAATGACGCGCCATTCGCCAGTGATTGCGGAGAGGGTATCGACGACCTGTTCGGCGGTGAGGCGGCGGGGGAGGGGACCACGGAATTTGGAGGTTTGATTCTCTTCGGCGGGTTGCTGCCAAGCGTGGCTCGTGAGGATGAGCCGAAGGAGGCGGTGGATATCATAATCTCGGGCGAAATCGACGGCGAGCCAGTCGAGGAGGTGCGCGTTGAAGGGCTGGGCGTCCATGTCATCGACGGGTTCGACGATGCCACGACCGAAGAGTTTGGCCCAGACGCGGTTCACGAAAGTGCGGGCGAGGCGACCGTTCTTGGGGCTGGTGAAGAGGGCGGCGGCATCGGTGCGGCGGTTGGCTCCAACGGGGGGCCCGACGGAGGGGAAGAGGAATTCCGGGCCGACTTTCTCACCGGTTTTAATGTCGCAGCGGTAGAGTTCGAGTTCGCGTTCGTCACTGAATAGGGCGGCCATGCCGTAGCTCTGTTTGAGCTTGTACTGGTTGATGAAGGAGTCGTGGCAACTGGCGCATTTGAGGTTGACGCCGAGGAAGACTTGGGCGGTGTTTTGGGCGGCTTGGATCATGGGCCGCTGGCTGGCGTTGACGTCGCCGCGCCAGTTGATGCCGAGGAGGAAGCCATCGGGGGAGTCGGGGCCGACAGGATTGACGAGTTCGCGGACCATTTGGTCGTACGGCATGTTCGCGTTAAGGGCTTTGATGAGCCAGGGACGGATGGTTTTTTCGCCGCCGTGGTAGGCGCGGAGATCGTCGCGGAGGAGGTCGTTCCAGAAACTGATCCAGTGGCCGGTGACCATTTTGCGATCGGCGAGGAGGGATTCGATGAGCTTGGGGCGGTTGCCATCAAAGGCCCGGAACTGGTCCGGGGTAGGGGTGATGCCCCAAAGGTCGAGATAGACGCGGCGGACGAAGACGGCGTCAGAGATGTAGGGCCGCCAGGACATTTGCCGGTCGAGGAGTTTGTCGATGGCGTTGGGACGAGGGCTGGCTGGGAGGTTGACGAGGCGGGGTTCGAGCGGAGCCTGCCAGCCGGAGGGCGCATGTTTAGTTACGTCCGTCCAGGGCAGATCCGCTTTCACCCAGGCTTCTAGAATGGCGATCTGTTTTTCGTCGAGTCCTTTGCCGGACGGAGGCATGGGGAGGCCGGCCTCGCCCTTGATCCGAGGGACGATGTCGGCCTTGGCCCGGAGCGCGCTAGGGCGGGTTTCAAAAGACAACCCGGCCTGCGGGGTCTTGCCGCTGTGGCAGCCGAGGCAGCGGGCGGCGAGGATGGGATGGACTTCGGTCGCGAAGTCCACGGCCATTAAAGGAACCGCGACGAAAAACAGGAGCGCCCGCATGGATCGATTAAACCTTCACCCATTTCTGCTTTTTGGCGGATTCGGCGACTTTTTCGAGCAGGATCATGCCGCGAAGACCGTCTTCGAAGGTCGGGTATTCGACGGGAACGGACGGGTCGGCCACCTTCTGATAGAAGCGCTTGTAAAGGGCCTTGTGGGAGTCGTCGTAGCCTTCACTGTGGCCGCCGGGGAGTTCGGCGTAGGCGGCGGCTTTGGGATGGAGCAAGGAGCCGTCCTTAACGATGAGTTGGTTGGGGGTGTTCCGATGGCCGATCCAGAGGCGGTCCGGTTCTTCCTGATTCCACTGGACTCCGGCTTTGGTGCCGTAGATTTCGAAGGCGAATTTGTTCTTGCAGCCGGCGGCGACTTGGGAGACGGTGAAGGCTCCGCGGGCGCGGTCGCCGAGGTGGAGCATGACGGCGCCCCAGTCGTCCGTCGTGATGGCGACATCCTCGTAATCACTGGGTTTCAGCTTCTTTCCGGCGAAGGTTTGGACGGCGACCTTCGGCTTTTTGCGGGTCTTATGGAAGGTGGCCAGATCGGCGCAGACGCTCGTGATGGGCAGGGCGGTGAGGTGCTGGATCATGTCCATCCAGTGGGAGCCGATGTCGCCCATGGCGCGGAGTTCGCCGTTGCGGTCAGCTTCGATGCGCCAGTTGAAATCGGTTTCGTAGAGGAGCCAGTCCTGAGAATAAGTTCCTTGAACGTGGAGGATTTCGCCGAGTTCGCCCGATTCAATGATGCGGCGGACGTGTTGAACGACAGGGTAGTAGCGGAGGTTGTGGCAGACGGCGTTGGGCAGGTTCTTTTTCGCGGCGAGGGCGACCATCTTTTTCGCTTCAGCGGAAGTGACGGTGAGCGGCTTTTCGCAGAGGACGGCCTTGCCGGCTTCGAGGGCGGCCATGGACATGGGGAAGTGCAGCGCGTTCGGGGTGAGGACGTGGACGGCGTCGATGGAAGGATCGGCGAGCAGCGTTTTGTAGTCGCCAGTGGAGCGTTCGACGCCCATTTCGGCGGCGAACTTTTTGGCCGAAGCGTCGGAGGAGCCGGCGACGGCGACGACGTCGACGTGGCCTAGGCGGCGGATGCCTTCAATATGTACGCGGCCCATGAAGCCGGTCCCGATAATTGCGGTGGTCACTTTTTTCATACGATCACTCTATCTTATACTGGGCTATGCTGTTATGAGTTTGGAATGAAGGTAAAGATTCGCTTGGCCCAAGGCCCGCGCGTCAAGCGGGAGGGAACACGGAACCAGCGCTTGGCGCTTGGCACCGCAGCTCTCCTCACTCCATTTTCGCTCATGGCTTTTGTGTTGGGCGTGTGGCGACTGGCCGCGGATATGAACTGGGCGAAGCAGTTTGCCTTTACCGAAGGTGCGCTTTCGCATTGGCAGGTTTGGATTGCCGCGGGTTTCTTTTTGCAGTTGGCGGCGGTGTTGTTGAATCGCTACGGGAATCCTTCGGCGGAGTAGGAACCGGAACGGAGTTTTGTGCATCTGTACTGGAGTATGCCTGCTGCTATGCTGAGAGGGTAAATGGGCTCCTTCAACCGCTCTTTTTCTTCCGGTCCGTCGTCGTCGGGGTTAGTTACCTCAGGCGTGAAGTGGTTGTTGATTAGCAACACCGCTATTTTTGTGTTCACGCTGCTGGCTCGGGCTTTCGCGGGATTGCAGTTTCAACCGCTCAAGCTGATTCCACAGGACGTGTTTTCCGGCGCGGTGTGGCAACTGGTGACGTACCAGTTTTTGCACGATACCAATGGTTTTCAGCATATTTTGTTCAACATGGCTTCGTTGTTTTTCATGGGGCCGATGCTGGAGAGCAGTTGGGGCACGGCGCGATTTTTGAAGTACTACGTATTGAGCGGGATCGGCGCGGGAGTGGTGGTTTGTGTGGCGAGCGTTCCGTTGGGCGCGATGGAATCGGCGACGATTGGGTGCAGCGGCGCGATTTTTGGCTTGATGATCGCCTACGGGGTGCT
>JANODS010000342.1:0-3367 GCA_031412835.1 Acidobacteriota bacterium
GCGGCCGATAGATCGGTGGGCTGAGCGACGGGTTTGAGGTCGAGTTCGTTCGACGCAGCGAGCAGGGCGTCGCGGAGGGATTCGGCGTCGAGGCGCTGGCGGTTGGCTCTCCAAAGGAGCCGGTTCGAGGGATCGACGGAGTTAGCGTCGTTTTAGGCTGACCGCTGATAGGTGGCGGATAGCATGATCTCGCGGTGGAGCTGTTTGAGCGACCAGCCATTGGCGACGAAGCTATTGGAGAGGGAATCGAGGAGCTCGGGATGGCTCGGCTTTTCTCCCATGCGCCCGAAATTGCTGACGGTGCGGACGAGACCTTCGCCGAAGTGATGGGCCCAGACACGGTTGACGATGACTCGAGGGGTCAACGGGTTTTCCGGAGCGACCATGGCTTCGGCGAGTTCGAGGCGACCGCTGCCATTCTTGAACGGCTTTTCGGAGAGGATGGAGAGAAAGCCGCGCGGCACTTCGGGGCCGAGGTTGTCGGCTTGGCCGTTGATCTGGATTCGCTGGTTCTTAGGGTTCGGCAGATCCTTAATGACATGGGCGTAAGCGTACTGCTCGGGGAGGGCGGCTTTGCGTTCCTTGAGCTCGGCGCGGAGGGTTTTCAGGTGTTCGGCCCAGTGGCCGGAGAGGAACTTTTCGATGGTTCCGTCGGAGGTTAAGAAGCCGCGATTGGGGCCGAAGTAGAGGATGCCGTCCTCTTCCTGCTTGAACTCTTTGCCGTAGAAGTCGGAGAAGTAGAGGTCGCGCCAGAGGAAGAAGTCCTCGGTTTTAAGGGAGACGGTGACGTAGGAGTCGACGTTGGACTTATCCTTGGCCTGGGACTTGCGGAAGAGGTTGTCCTGGTCGACGCGGGCGCGTTCGGCGAGGATGCGGAGGCAGGTGTCGCGGAACTCATTGAGGTTGAAGTCCTGGCGCTGCCAGCCTTTGAGGTATTGGTTATCTTCCGGGCCGGTTTTGAGATAGCGGACCCAATTGCCGAGGACGGTGGGGTCGAGGTGATCGGCGGTGGCGGCGGCGTTGACGGTGACGGGGTTGGTCGGGGCGAGGACGCGGCGGGCGGCGGCGATGTACTGCGGGGACTGGATGGTGAGGATCTCGGCGAAGCTGGTCGCTTGGCTGTGGAGGAAGTCCTGGATGCGGGTTTCGAGCTCCTTGACCTTGGCTTCTTTGCGCTTGTAGTCGGCGACCTCCATGGGGGGGGCGAGCGGGAGTTCGCCGCGTTTGGTGGAGGAGAAGACGCCTTGGAGGGCGTAGTAGTCGCTGGTGGGGATGGGGTCGAACTTCTGGTTATGGCACTGGGCGCAGGCAGCGGTGAGGGCGAGGAAGCCGCGGGTCGTAACATCGACGCGGTCGTCGACTAACTCGGGGCTGAGGCCGTAGAAGCCGAGGCCGACGGCGAGGTCGGGGTGCTGGTCGGATTTTGGGAGGAGGTCGCCGGCGATTTGGGCTTTGACGAAGAGGTCGTAGGGCATGTCGCGGTTAAGGGCGGCGATGACCCAGTTCCGGTAGCGGAACGAGTTGGGGTAGGGGTCGAAGACGTCGTTGGAGAGCTTGTCGTCGGCGTAGCGGGCGACGTCGAGCCAGTAGCGGCCCCAGCGTTCGCCATAGCGGGGCGAGGCGAGGAGGCGGTCGACGACTTTGGCGAAGGCTTGGGGCGAGTTATCGGCTAGGAACGCGTCGAGGTCAGCGGCGGTGGGGGGCAGACCGGTGAGGTCGAAATAGGCGCGGCGGAGGAGGTCGCGTTTGGCGGCGGGCGGATTGGGGGTGATGCCTTTGGCTTTGAGGCGAGCGTTGATGAGGGTGTCGATGGAGGCGGGCGCAGCGGGTTTGGCGAGGGGGACGAAGGCCCAGTAGGCGCGCTGTTCGGGAGTGATGACGTACGGCGCGGCGGTGGGCGCGGCGGAGGCGACGACGGTTTCGGGCCAGGGGGCACCGGATTGGATCCAGGTGGAGAGGTCGGCGATTTCGGAATCGGAGAGTTTGGGCTGCTGGTAGGGCATGGCCAGCTTGGCGTCGGCGTGGCGGATGGCGGTGAGGAGGAGGCTGGCTTCGGGCTTGCCGGGGACGATGGCGGGTCCGCGAGTGCCGCCTTTGAGCATGGCGGCGCGGGAGTTGAGGGCGAGTCCGGACTGGGGGGTGAGGGCGTGGCAGGCGAAGCAGCGGTTGGCGAGGACGGGGCGGACCTTGGTTTCGAAGTACTCGGAGGGGTCGGCGGCGAGCAGGGGGGCGGCGAAGGCGAGGATGAGGATCCGATTCAAAGTGGGGTTCTCCTAACGAGGTTGAGCGGCCATCATTAGCATACATTTTTGTAGGGTCGAGGGAAAGGGGTATGCGGGGGAGGCTCATCGGTTAGGTGGGCGGATTTCTGGCGTAGTGAGCGGGGCTCGAAGCCCCGGCACTGCGCAGCGGGGACTGGGCGTGAGCGGCGGAACTGCTTTTTGGATCCCGGGCATTGCCTACAGCAGACGGTGCCTTGGATACACGGGGGGATTTTCCGGGAGGCCCAGGAGACTGGGGTGGTCCGTGGTCGCTTGCCAGGCGGCCAGGGCCAGGGCTATGACTAAGTCGTCGTGCTCCTGTTGGTTCCCGGAGGGCTCGAATTGCGTTAGTTCGCGCTCCAATACGTCGACTCCGGACGCGGTACGATCAATGGAGATTAGCTCTCGCTCGAAGAGCATCGTTACCCTAGTTAGTAAGTCAGTCCGGGGGATGCTTAAGTAACTATCTTTTAGAACCTTGGCTTTATGTCCGGACGAGATACAGACCGGGGTCAGCTTTAGGCCGTGAGTCTCCTTGCGGAATAACTCGACCACGGTATGACCGTTGCCGGTGGCATCGATGAGGAGGGTGCCCTTTTTAGCGGGGCTACCGTACGGCGCGGCGAATTTCTGGACGGCGTCCCGGACGAAACGGGGAATGTTGACCGTCTCGGTATCGAGGGCCAAACGGGGCGCATGACGCACGGTTAGGCGGGGAATCAGAGGAATCCCGTTGGTAGCCGGGTTTCGCACCCCGTTGGTCCACGTGAGTTCGAGGACAACGAGCGCCGTGTGATCCTGCCGTTTGCCGAGGTCGAGGCCGAAGTAGAGGTCGGTTTTTTCTCGCAGGGCGAAAGCTGGAAGCGGGGCCTCGTTGACGAACGCGGCGACGATTTGCGACCTGGTTAGTAATTGGATGCCTTGGCTGACGAATTGGCATTCGTATTCCTGAGCATAGGAGATCTCGCCGTGAAAGCGACGTTCCGAAGCGAGAAACTCCGGGGTAAAGCGGGGACATTCCGAGGCGGGGATGAGAAAGCGGGTCCAGCCGTTGGTTTGATCGTGCCAGAGTTCGGCGAACATGCCGTTTTGGCCATACGGGGTGG
>JANODS010000343.1:0-1813 GCA_031412835.1 Acidobacteriota bacterium
AGGCGATGGTGATGAAGCAGAACGGGAAGACGCTGCCGGCGAACACAGGTCCGGTGCCGTCGATGAAGCGGGAGAGGGCGGGCATCTGCATTTGGGGTTGGACGACGAGAATGCCGATGGCGAGCAGGATGACGACGCCGAGCTTGACGAAGGTGCTGAGGTAGTCGCGGGGGGCGAGCAGGAGCCAGACAGGCAGGGCGCTGGCGGCGAAGCCGTAGAAGATGACACTCCAGGCGAGGCCGATGGCGGAGATCGTGAAGACGGGGGCCCAGGTGGGCGAGTTGGCGATCCATTCGCCGCCGAAGATGGAGGCGATGATGAGCAGGAAGCCGATGAGCGAAACTTCGAGCACGCGGCCGGGGCGGAAGAAGCGGAGATAGAGGCCCATGAAGATGGCGACGGGCATGGTGGCGGCGATCGTGAAGGTACCCCACGGAGAGTGGTTCAGCGCGTTGACGACGACCAGCGCGACGACGGCAAGCAGGATGATCATGATGAGCAGGACGGTGATGAGGGCGGTCATGCCGCCGACTTTGCCGATTTCTTCGCGGGCCATTTGGCCGAGGGATTTCCCGTCCCGGCGGACCGAGCAGAAGAGCACGACAAAGTCTTGAATGGCACCGCCGAGGACGCAGCCGATGATGATCCAGAGGGTTCCGGGCAAGTAGCCGAACTGGGCGGCGAGCGTGGGGCCGACGAGGGGGCCGGGGCCGGCGATGGCGGCGAAGTGATGGCCGAACACGATCCACTTATTCGTCGGTTCAAAATCGTGGCCGTTGCGGAGGCGCTCGGCGGGGGTGGCCCGTTCGTCGTTCAGCATCATGACCTTGGCGGCGATCCAGGTGGCGTAGAAGCGGTAGCCGGTGATGAAGATGCAGACCGAAGCGACGACCAGCCACATGGAGTTGATCGGCTCGTTTCGGTTCAGGGCGATGCCCGCCAAGGCGAAGGCTCCGACGACGGCGCAGAGTCCGGCAAGGAGGTGGCCAGTCAGTTTGTTCATTCTGATCAGTGTATCGTTCTGATCAAAAGGGGCGCTAACTAGAATCGCTGGAGGCGATCCATTTATTCTAGAATCGCTGAAAGCGATCCATTTATTCTAGAATCGCTGAAGGCGATCCAAAAGGGATCGCGTGTTGCCACGACCGGCGTGGGTGACGGTGTGGACCGGACGCCACTCGTCGTTAAACGCACCGATGTAAAGGGCGTTCTTGCGTTCGGTGCCCATGAAGATGATGGTTAGGTGGCGATCCGGGTAGGTAAGCGCGCGATACTGCATCTCGGTTGACGGCTCTTTCCAGCGGTCATTGGCCGGGGTGCCAAGCTTACGCACGACCGCGAAATAATCGTCCTGCGCGCCGAAGCCCAGATCTTCCTGCATGACGGCTTTGTATTCAAAGCGATCATTCCGGGACAGGGTTACGCCAACAAACGCAGCAACGAGGCCAAGCACGAGGACGCCACCGACCAGCCAGGCGATCTTCGAATCCGGGCCGCCACCCAGGCGCACGCCGCCGATCATGGCGGGGGTCGGGATCGTTCCCGCAGCCGCGGGCGGCGGGCCGGAAGAAGCGCGGGGCAGGTTCAGAACGCGCTTTTCGTGCGGCCGAACGATGCCCGCGTTGTATTCGATTTCCTTAATCAGTCCGACGATCATGACCGGCTTTTCGATCTGAGAGACCTGCCCGATAAATCGGCGCGGCACCCAGATTTCGAGTTCGGTTTTCGTGTTGTGGACAAGGATCTCCGACCAGGTCGCCTCAATCAACTTCCATTCGTTGTGCTCAATATTCAGCACCGGGGGATAGAACGA
>JANODS010000344.1:0-3385 GCA_031412835.1 Acidobacteriota bacterium
TCCGGATGACGGCGAAGCGAAGCGCGCTTGAATCCATCATCCGGAAGCCGTCCACCGACTTGGCCGCACAGGAAACTGGGGCCGCATCCACCCACAATTCAAACCCCGTACCCACAAAAGTCCCCACAGTAGTCTCTTTCAACTAGCGACATGCGCCTTAGGTAGTACGTAAGTCGTTGAAAAGATTGGATAAGATTGGCTCCCCGGGTAGGATTCGAACCTACAACCCTTCGGTTAACAGCCGAATGCTCTACCATTGAGCTACCGAGGAACACCGCGCGACACAACCCTCTTATTGGAGCAAATCTCGACCGAAAGTGTCAACTGGCTTAACGCCTTTTCAGCCAATCGGCCAAGCGCCCCGGCCAACTCGAAAGCGCCAAGTCGCTCCACGCCAAGCCCACTCCGTGCGGACCTTTCTCGTAGATGTGCAACTCCGCCGGCACCCCGGCCCGACGCAGAGCAAGATAAAAAAGTACGCTATTCTCCGGTGGCACTCCCGTATCCTCGTTCGTGTGAAACAAAAACGTCGGCGGCGTCTCCTTCGTCACCTGCTTCTCGTTCGAAAGCAATTCGACGAGCTGCGGCTCCGGCGTCTCCCCCAAAAGGTTCTTCCGCGATCCTTTGTGAACGAACTCCTCCTGGGTAAACGTCATCACCGGATACGCCAGAATCGCGAAGTCAGGTCGGGACCCCATCCGCTCAATCGGATCGGCGTCTCCAGCCTTTCCGGCGTCGAAGTGCGTGGCGGCCGTGGCCGCCAAATGGCCCCCGGCCGAAAATCCCCAGACGCCGATCCGCCTGCCGTCCACCTTCCATTCGGTGGCCTTCGCTCGCACCGTGCGGATGGCGCGTTGGACGTCGTTCAACATCACCGGATGCCTGTATTTCGGGCCCAGACGGTACTTCAACACAAACGCGCTGATGCCCTGCGAGTTCAACCACTGGGCAATCTGCTTGCCCTCATGGTCCATCGCAAGGGCACCGTAACCGCCGCCGGGGCAGACCACGACCGCTTGGCCATTCGGCGTCTTGGCTAACCACGGCGTCAGCGACGGCTGGTCCTTCTCGGTGTCGCCGAGGGCTCCGGGGGCGCCTTGCGGCCACAGAAGTTGCGCGGGCGGATCAGGGACGGCCCGTTGGGCACAGACGAGACCAAGCGAGAGGGCGAAGAGAACGATTCGAGGAAGATTCACGATTTCTGTAATCTATCACTGCTCTGGCTTCAACCGCCCACTTTGCTTGAGCGCTTCGCGCAACAGATACTCAATCTGCCCATTCAGACTGCGGAACTCCGCGTCCGACCATTGCTTCAGCAGATCGAGGGTCTTCGCATCGACGCGCAATAGAAATGACTTCTTCTCCGCCATGATTTAGTGATGGAGAGTCCCGGTGTTCACCACCGGCTGAACGTTGCGTTCACTGCAGAGCACGACCAGCAGGTTCGACACCATGGCCGCCTTGCGTTCCTCATCAAGGTTGACGACCGATCGTCGACTCAACTGCTCGAGAGCCATTTCGACCATGCCGACCGCGCCTTCAACGATCTTCGAGCGGGCGGCGATGATCGCTCCGGCTTGCTGACGCTGGAGCATCGCGGCAGCGATCTCGGGTGCGTACGCGAGATGGGTGATCCGGGCTTCGGTCACCTCAACGCCGGCCACGGTAAGGCGGGCTTGGATTTCCGTTTTCAACCGCTCGGCGACCAGATCGGTGGACCCGCGCAGCGAGATATCGGTGGGCTCGTGGGCGTCGTAGGCATAGACGGTAGCCAAATTGCGCAGGGCTGATTCCGACTGGACGGTGACGTAGTTGGAATAGTCATCGACTTGGAAAGTGGCTTCGGCCGAATCAACGACCCGCCAGACCACAACCGCGGCGATCTCAATCGGGTTGCCGTCGTGATCGTTCACTTTCAGATGATTCGTTTCGAAGTTGCGAGCACGCAGCGAGACCTTCTTCTTCGAATAAAACGGATTGGCCCAGCGCAGACCGGGCTCTTTAACGGTGCCGATGTAGCGCCCGAACAATTGCAGGACAATGGCTTGATTCGGCTGAACCGTAAAGTTGCCCGGCATCATGACGAAGCCCACGACGATGAGCAGCAAGCCTCCGAGGATCAGCGTTCCTCGCTGATCGCTGCCTTTTGCGGAAATCAGCATTCCGATGGCGACGGCGAAAATGGCCAGATCCACAAGCAGCATCAGGTACCCGCTCGGCGCGGACGTAATTTTTTCTCTCATATCGAAATGATATCATTGTAACATCATTTTGCAATAGCTCGAAGTGAGATATCCTCACGCTATGGTTCGTTTCGTATTCCTTGGCATTTTAGCTGCTGTTTCTGGCTGGGCGGAGAATTGGCCGCAATGGCGCGGACCGTCTCTGGACGGCGCTTCGGCGGAGAAAGGTCTGCCGACCAAATGGTCGACTGAAGAGGGGGTGACGTGGAAGTTGGCGCTCCCCGGGCGGAGCGGCGCGACGCCGATCATCTGGAACGACCATGTTTTTCTGAACGTGGCGGATGGCGAAGATTTGCAGCTTTGGGATGTGGATCGGGCTACCGGTAAACTGCGTTGGAAGCAGAAACTGGCCGGCGGGAACTACAAGATCAACAAGCAGAATATGTCGTCGCCATCGCCGGTGACGGATGGAAAGACGGTCTTTGTCATGACCGGCGTGGGTATCTTCAAAGCGTTCGACTTCACAGGCAAGGAACTGTGGACCCGGGATATTCAAAAGGAGTATGGGAAGTTTGGACTGAACTGGGGCTATGCCTCATCACCGCTGCTCTGGGGCGGATCGCTCTACGTGCAAGTGCTGCACGGAATGAAGACCGACGATCCTTCGTATCTGCTCCGGATCGACCCGAAGTCAGGCAAGACCGTCGTCCGATCCGAACGCGCGACCGATGCGGTCGTCGAGTCGCCGGACTCCTATACGACGCCGCAAATTTGGAAAGACGGCAAGCAGGAGGAGTTGATTATCACAGGCGGCGACGTCGTGACCGGCCATGATCCAATCAGCCTGAAAGAGCTTTGGCGGGCCAACGTCTTGAACCCGGGGAACAACCCCATGAACCGGATTATCGCATCCGCGGTCGTGAAAGACGGGCTGATTTATTGCCCCACCCGAGTGAAGCCACTGACGGCGCTACGGCCAGGCGGGCGCGGCGACGTGACGGCGACTCACGTGGTTTGGCAGAACCCGAATGGACCGGACGTTCCTTCGCCGGTGACGGACGGCAAGTACCTGTTTGTGACGAATGATCGAGGGATTTTGTGGTGTCTCGATGCGAAGACGGGGAAGGAGATTTGGGGCGGCCAGCGGATCAAGTCAGCGATCTATTCGGCCAGCCCGGTCCTTGCGGATGGCAAACTTTACG
>JANODS010000345.1:0-2666 GCA_031412835.1 Acidobacteriota bacterium
CTCTGCTACGGCATGCCCCCCACCGGCGGCGAAGGCATCGGCATCGACCGGCTCACCATGATCCTCACCGATTCCCGCTCCATCCGCGACGTCATCCTCTTCCCCCTCCTCCGCCCCGAAGGGGAAATCGGCATCGCCCAACTCCTCCGCGACTCGGAATGAACTTCGCCTTCGAACGCTTCATCGCCCGCCGCTATCTCACCGCCAAGCGCAAACACGCCGTCATCTCCGTCATCACCGGCATCTCCATCCTCGGCGTCGCCGCTGGCGTCATGGCCCTCATCATTGCTCTCGCCATCACCAACGGCTTCCGCAACACCCTCCAACGCACCCTCCTCGGAGCCACCGCCCACGCCGCCCTTCTCGAAAAGGAACCGGGCATCGGCTTCGAAGAATGGCCCGCCATGGCCCAGAATCTCAAATCCATCCCCCACGTAACCAGCGTCTCCCCCGTCCTCTACGGCCAAGTGCTCTATAGCGGTCCGCTTCAAGGCCAAGGCGGCGTCCTCAAAGGCCTCGCCGGCTCCAGCACCGCCGAATGGTCAGAAATCGCCAAATATATCAAGCAAGGCTCGCTCGATCGTCTCCAGCAGGACACCGGCTATCCCGGCCTCCTCCTCGGCGCCCGCCTCGCCGGGCGCTCCGGCATGTTGCTCGATTCCATCGTCACCATCATCAGCCCCAACGGCGACATGACCCCCCTCGGCCCCCGCCCCAGCTATCACAAGTTCCGCGTCGTCGGCATCTTCGAAAGCGGCTTCTTCGATCTCGATAACACCTGGGGCTTCGCCCGTCTCGAAGACGTCCAAACCGTCCTCGGCCAACCCGGTGCCGTCAACGCCATCGAAATGAAACTCGACGACGTCTCCTTAGCCCCTCAAATAGCCCAGCAAGCCGAGGCGATGAGCGGCAACAAAGTCGGCGGCACCCCCTGGCAGGAACAGAACAAGCAAATCCTCTCCGCCCTCAAAATGGACCGCGTCGTCACCATTATCACCATCTCGCTCATCCAACTCATCGCCGCCCTCAACATCCTCATCAGCCTCATTATGATGGTCATGGAGAAGAACCGCGACATCGCCGTCCTCGTCTCCATGGGTGCCCGCTGGGACCAAATCCGTCGCATCTTCATCTTCCAGGGCCTCCTCATCGGCAGCGTCGGCACCGCCCTCGGCCTCACCCTCGGCTACGGCCTCAGCTACCTCGCCGAGCACTACCGCTGGATCTCCCTCGATGCTGAAGTCTACGCCCTCAGCTACGTCCCCTTCGAACCCCGCCCCATTGATGCCCTCTGGGTCACCGGCGGGGCCCTCCTCGTCAGCTTTCTGGCCACGCTCTATCCAGCCCGCCAAGCCACCAAGGTCCTCCCCGCCGAAGCGTTACGCTACGAGTGACCACATACCGTCACCGCAGAAACTCCAGCAGATCGGCATTCAGCTTATCCTTATGCGTTGAACACAGGCCGTGCGGCGCACCGGCGTAAACTTTCACCGAGCAGTTCGTGATCAGTTGCGCCGCCACCATCGCGGTATTTTCCATCGGTACAATCACGTCGGCGTCCCCGTGCACAATCAGCGTGGGAACCGAAAACTTCTGCAAGTCCTCCGTCAAATCGGTCTCGGAAAAAGCCGTGATGCAGTCGATTACTCCCTTGAGCCCAGCCTGCATCCCCTGCATCCAAAACGAATCCCGCAGCCCTTTCGACGCTTTCCCTCCGTAGAACGTCTCCGTCAACTCCTGGAAAAACTGCGACCGGTCCGCCTGTACCTTCGCCCGAATCTCATCAAACACCGCTAGCGGCACCCCGGTGGGATTGTCGGGCGTTTGCAGCATTAACGGCGTCACCGAACCAATCAGCACCGCCTTGGCCACCCGAATCGATCCGTGCCGCCCAATATACCGCGCCACTTCGCCCCCGCCTGTCGAGTGGCCAACCAACGCGGCTTCGGTCACGTCCAGCGCCTCCATCAGCTCCGCCAAGTCGTCGGCGTAAGTGTCCATATCGTTCCCCGTCCACGGCTGGCTCGAACGGCCATGACCCCGCCGATCATGGGCAATGCAGCGAAACCCGTGCGACGCCAGAAATACCATCTGATCCTCCCAGGCGTCTGACGACAGCGGCCAACCGTGGCTGAAGAGCACGGGCTTACCGATCCCCCAATCTTTGTAGTAAATGGATGTACCGTCTTTTGTCGTGATCATTGGCATACCGTTTCTACCCTGCATCTGGATGGCCATCCAACTGCTCTAGTTCTCGTATGAAGAATCACGAAGGCCCAGGCATCCCGACTTTCTCCGAGCCCGTCAAGCCGAAGCGAGGAACCGGTCCCGGGTCCGCCGGTCAATCCGGCGATACCCAAGGCCTCTCCGATGTCGCCGAGGCAGGCTCGGAAAGCGTCGAAGAACTAGTCGAGGAAGGCCAGTACACCGAAGCCGCCCTCATCGAAAGCATGGAGAAGGATGTCGACGGAGAGTTGCACACCTCCGAAACCGCCGAACTTGATCTCCCCAAGAAACACCGACACCGATACAAATAATTCGTTCCAGTTACAATACGGCCTCTGCGGCTACACCGCCGGTGTCGGCGTCGGCGGCGTTCGCTCTGTGCGAACCTACCCCTTCAAACCCGACGGCACCTTCACCATCGAATCCACCGGCGCCGTCAG
>JANODS010000346.1:0-1161 GCA_031412835.1 Acidobacteriota bacterium
GTTCATCGCCGCATCCTCCCCATCGGCGCGGTGGTTTGGGCGGCGGTTGAAAAAGCTCCCGGATTCACTCCGGAAGGGTTGATCGCCGAGATTCGCCGAAACTCGAACTACCCCAGGGAGGAGTGGCGGACCCTGATCTCCGAGGAGCCTATTGATCCCGTCTCGATCCTGGACGAACTCCGTTCGGTCCTGAACGAAGCGGCGGAATTCGTTTCGCGGATGCCGACCAGTCTGATTGGATTGATTTTCCTCGATAAGGATGGGGCGGCCCGGCAGCCCGACCCGCATCAGGTTGCGGACTTCCAGGCGCACGCCGGGCAAAGGGGCGGCCATTGGCCAACCAACCCCGAGATCATGCGTTCCATGCTCGAAAAGTATGGCGGGAAGCCCTAACTCTCGTTCCAGAACGGACTCCTTGCTCTCGACGCATCTCCTGCGGTCAGCACGATCCGCCCGCCTTCACGCTCGCGGACGGCCTCGCAGGTTCACCCCGAAACTCGTGACCGCAATCGAGCGCACAGGCCGCGCAGGCACGGCACCAACGGGCGAGGAACTCGCCCATCTTGCCGGGCCGAAGCGAGTCCGTTGTGCGCGTGTTCCTTAGAAGATGACGCCAGCAACACCCTAGGCCGTGAAAATCCCGGGTCGCGACGGCACCACAGCAAGCGCAAAGGCGGCCGAGCCGAACTCTTCCCAGCGGACGGTTGTCTTTGAGCCCGTCCGCGAAGCAGCGGCAATCATCCGAATCTAGGCGGTGGCCGCATCCAATACTTGCGCCGGCAATCCGTCCTTCGCCCTGACAGCATCATTTTGCTCAGTCGGGCGAAGCAAACTCAGCGGGCCGACTTGCTTCCCCGCCTTCTTCGCCAACCCATCCTCGGGTCTTCTGAAAAAAGGTCTGGGATCCCACCCGGGCCACCATCTCACTCCGCCTGATTCATGCCGTCAATCCGATACCCCATGTCCGAGTAGCCCCGCACCCGCCGTTCGTACATCCCCCCGTGCGGGATGGTCTTCGGCCCTTCAAGGCCGTGGTCCTCGGCACCCTACAAAGGCGCGAATCGTGACAAATCCGTGACGCGCCTCCCCCGCCCTACGGCGCTTCGCGACGGTCGCGAAATTCGCCAAACAGCCCGCGAGGCGACTCAAGGCGTCCAACTC
>JANODS010000347.1:0-1056 GCA_031412835.1 Acidobacteriota bacterium
TGGTTGAGGTTGAGCTCTTCAAGAGAAGTTAGAGTGGCGAGGGCGCCAAGGGCGGAATCGCCGAGGCCGGTGGCTTCGAGATCGAGCGAGCGGAGACCGGGGAAACGGGCGAGGGCGGCGACGGAGGCGGGGTTCAGGGGAATGCCGCGGAGACCGACGTGGCCGGGGCGGATGGTGCCTCCGAGGGCAACGATCCACTGCTTGAGATCGCCGGTGGGAGGCGGAGCTTGGGGGCGGGAGGGAGCTCCGGCGAAGAGGATGCGGGCTTGGGGGAGGGCCGTGCGGAAGGCGTCAAAGCCGGTGGCGGTGACGCGGGTGTAACGAATATCGAGATGGCGGAGGGCGGGAAGTCGCGACAGCCGGGCTAGGCCGTCGTTGGAGATTTTGGTTCTGTAGAGATTGAGGGATTCGAGGTGGGGGAGGCGTTCGAGGGTGGCGATGGCGGCGTCCGAGATGTTGGTGCCTTGGAGATCGAGGCGGCGAAGGGCGGTGAGGCCGGCTAGCGCCGGAATGGACTCGTCGGTGATGGCGGTGCCGTGGAGGTCGAGGTCGTGGAGATGGGTGAGCTTCGAGAGGGGGGCGAGATCGGCGACGAAGGTGTCGCCGACCCAGAGGCGTTCGAGGTCGGGCATTTGGCGCAGCGGGGCGAGGTCGGCGATGGGGCAGAGGGTGAGATCGAGGTTGCGGAGTTTGGGGAAGTGGCGGAGGCCGGGGCCTTGGATTTCGGCTTGGCGGAGGGCTAGTTCGCGGAGATTCGTCAGAGCTTTGATTTCGTCGAGGCCCGCGTCTTTGAAGCGGATGCGGTCTAGGAAGTGATCGGAGAAGGTGAGTTTTTCGAGGGTGGTGGCGGCGGAGAGGAAGCGGAGTTGGGTGCTGAGATCTTTGCCGCCGTCGGCGTTGCGGTTCCAGAGGGGGCCGGGGAGGCGGAGTTCGCGGAGGGCGCGGAGGCCGATCATGCGTTCGAGGTCTTCGGGGACGGCGTTGACGGCGACCCAATCGACCATTTCGAGTTGATAGTCGGCAGGGGGGAGGTCGGCGAGGTCGGTGATGAGTCGG
>JANODS010000348.1:0-1615 GCA_031412835.1 Acidobacteriota bacterium
CATTTTGCGGAAGACACGATGTTTCGTCTTGCGCACCAATACGAGAAAGCGGGCGGCTTTACCGCCTAATTGAGGAGACACTATGCCTTTTGTACTGCCTGAACTGGGATATGCGAACGACGCGCTGGAGCCGTATATTGACGCGGTGACGATGGATATTCATCGGACGCGTCATCATCAGACCTACGTGACGAACCTGAACAATGCCGTGACGGCGAACGGTTCGCTGGAAGGGAAGACGCTGGAAGAGTTACTCGCCAATAACTTAGCCATTGTGCCGGATGCGGCCAAGGGAGCGGTGCGGAACCATGGGGGCGGGCACGCGAACCACACGCTTTTCTGGGCGACGTTGGCACCGAACGCGGGCGGCGCGCCGGTGGGCACGTTGGCCGCGGCGATCACTGCGAAGTTTGGTGATTTCGATGCGTTCAAGGCTGCGTTCAAAGCGGCCGCGGTGGGGCGGTTCGGATCGGGTTGGGCGTGGCTTGTGAAGAACGCGGATGGGACCTTGGAAGTGACTTCGAGCGCGAACCAGGATTCGCCGCTGATGGAGGGGAAGACGCCGATTCTGGGATTGGATGTCTGGGAGCATGCTTACTACTTGAAGTATCAGAATAAGCGCCCGGACTACATTGACGCCTACTGGAGCGTCGTGAATTGGAAGGCGGCTGAGGGCTTGTTTACGGGCTCGACGACGCTGTCGTTCTAACTCGTTGTTCGCGCGGACGGAGGAATGGGCACGGCCTGTTCCTCCGTCCTGTTTTTGGACGTTCGAAATGTGGTTGAATAGCGGGTGATGAAACGAATTGCAAGCGTCACCCTATCTGTATTGCTTCTAGCGATTGCCTGGCATTTTTCGCCGGCGGGACCGAATCCGGTTCTTGGCCAGGCGGGAGGCGCCAAGGTTAGCGGCGACGGCAAGTACAAGTTCCGCGTGCTGTACACCTCGTCGCATTTGCCGACCGAGGCGCAGGGCGTTTTGAAGGCGGCCCACGGCGGCTTCGCGATTGATCGGCGGCCCGGCAAGGGCGAGATTTATTTTGCGCTGCCCGGCGCGGGGATCATACAGATTAGCTCCGACTTGAAAAAGACGAAGATGCTGGCGACGGACCCGACGATGAAGGACACGAACATGCACAACGCGATGTTCTGGCAAGGTAAGGACGGTACGCCGTTTTTGACGTTCCCCGGGAATAGCGTGGCCAAGGTTTTCACGACGGGCATGGATGGGAAGCTGGTCCATACGTTGAACGCGCCGGCCGGCGGGACGGACATGGGGAACCCGGTGGCGAGTGATTATTTCACCAACAAGGGCACCTTCATCCCGACCGACGTGGAGCAGTTGGATGGCTTGTTTTATATCCCGACGGGTTACTCGAAACTTGACTATGTGTTGACGGCGAAGATCAAGAGCACGAAGCCGTTTGTGGCGGAGTGGCATGACCTGGCGTTCGGCGGACGAGGAACCGGGGTAGGCCAGTTAGGCACGGGCCACGGCGTGACGATCAAGCAGGGGACGACGCGGATCGACATAGCGGATCGGCCGAATTCCGAGATCGACCGCTACACGCGGTTTGGGCAGTACCTGTCGACGCTGGCGCTGCCGAAGGGGTCG
>JANODS010000349.1:0-3787 GCA_031412835.1 Acidobacteriota bacterium
TAGACCTCCCCGCCCGTCTCCGCGCCGTCATCGCTTCCCTGCCCGGCCCCCATAAGCAGGTCCATGCCATCATCGACGCCACCGGCGAGAGCACCCTCATCGAAGTCCTCCGCCGCGATAAGTCCCTCCACAAAGTGCCCCTTACCCCGGTAGCCATCACCGGCGGCCACCAGACCACCCACTTATCCGGAGGTTACGAAGGCATCCCCCGCCCCGACTTACTCACCCGCCTCCGCACCGCCTTCGGTACCCACAAACTATCCCTCCCCGCCGACACCCCCGGCCTCGCCGAACTCGAAACCGAACTCATCGCCTTCCGCTCCGACGGCCATCAACCCGAGCACGACGACCTCGTCTTCGCCCTCGCCCTCGCCGTCTGGCTGGCCTTCCAGCGCAAGAAGGACCTCTTCTTCCCCAGCCCCGGAGCCCACCAGCGGCCACGATAGTGTACACTCAAGGTTTTGGAGGTGGATCTTCCCCAGTGGGCCTGTATCCAATGCGCGCAAACCGCTCCTTCCTGCCGTAGCCCAGCGGACCCTCGCGTCCCTGTTCAATCTGGTCTTCCCCCAAGACTGCAAGGTTTGCACGCATCCCGTAGCTCACGCCGGTCGCATCCCGGTCTGCTTCTCTTGCCTCGCCCAGCCTGCTCCCATGGCGGCTGACTACTTCTGCTCCCAGTGCCGAACCCCCTTCCTCAACGACGCTCCTCTTGATGACCACGGCGTCTGCAGCCGCTGCCGCTCCGGCCTCACCGGGTACGACACCGCCTACTCCTTCGGCTACTACGAAGGAGTCCTCAAGGACCTCATCCACCTCTTCAAGTACGCCCGCATCGAACCCCTCGCCCAGCCCCTCGGCGACCTCCTCCTCCGCGCCCTTCCTCTCGACCAACGCTTCGACCTCGTCGTCCCCGTGCCCCTCCACTGGCGGCGACGGCTCTGGCGAGGCTTCAACCAAGCCGAACTCCTCGCCCGGCCCCTCGCCCATCGACTTGGAGTAACGGTCAGCAATGCCCTGCGAAGGTCCCGCAATACCGAAACCCAAGCGAGCCTAAGCCCCTCCGAGCGCCGGTCCAACGTGGCCGGCGCTTTCGTTTTGCGCCACCCCGCCGCCATCCGAGGCCAGCGCATACTCCTCATCGACGACGTCCTTACCACCGGCGCCACCGTCGGTGCCGCCGCCACCGTCCTCCGCCACGGCGGAGCCCGCCACGTCGCCGTTCTCACCCTTGCCCGTGTCGACCGTCGTCCCTCCTGGGCCTCTCGTTCCGCCGAAGAGGTCGCCAGCCTTGTTACTAGTTTCGCGAGTCAATCAGTTAAAGGAGCCAAGTAAGAATGCCAGCCATCGACCGCTTACATCAGCCCGTTCTGGTACTCAACGCCAGTTACGAGCCCATCAACGTCTGCGCCGCCCGCCGCGCCGTCGTCTTGATACTCAAAGGACTCGCCTCGGCCGAGGAACACGTGGCCGCCCACCTCCATTCCTTCAACCGAGCCATTCCCTTGCCCAGCGTCATCCGCCTTCTCGAATACCGCCGTATTCCCCAGCAAACCCGCGCCCTCTCGCGCAAAAACATCCTCATGCGCGACCGCCACACCTGCCAGTACTGCCATCGGATTCTACCCACCGGCGAACTCACCCTCGACCACGTCATCCCCCGTTCCCGCGCCGGCGGATCCTCCTGGGAAAACCTCGTCGCCTGCTGCCATCCCTGTAACAACCGCAAAGGCAATCGAACCCCGGAAGAGTCCGGCATGAAACTCGGCAAACAGCCCCGGCCCTTCAGCCTCCATACCAGCCGCCACCTCATGCGCATGCTCGGCAACGCCGACGCCCGCTGGCGCAAATACCTCTTCTACTAACAGCCCAGTAACTAAATCGCCACGAATCGCTCTCTTATCTAAAGGAGGCGCTTGCCATGGGCTGGTCCCTAAAACTCGGTACGTTCGCGGGCATCCGCGTCCAGGTGCATTTCACCTTCTTGATATTCCTGGCCTGGATCGTTATCTCCGGCCTCGTCGCCGGTAAAGGGCAACAGGTCGTCCTCGCTAACGCCGCCTTCATGCTCGCCCTCTTCGGCTGCGTCGTCCTCCATGAATTCGGCCATGCCCTCACCGCCAGACGGTATGGCATCCTCACGAAGGACATCACCCTCCTCCCCATCGGCGGCGTCGCCCGGCTCGAACGAATGCCCGACGATCCCCGCCAGGAACTCTGGGTCGCCCTCGCCGGTCCCGCCGTCAACGTCGTCATCGCCGCCGGCCTTTGGGCCTGGCTCTTGGTCACTCGCCCCGGCTTCAACCTCGCCGCCATCGACATCGCCAACGCCCCCTTCGCCGAGCGCCTCCTGCTCGTCAATATCTCCCTCGTCATCTTCAACATGCTCCCCGCTTTCCCCATGGACGGCGGCCGCGTCGTCCGCGCCCTCCTCGCCACCCGCATGGACTATGGCCGCGCCACCCAATACGCCGCCCATCTCGGCCAAGCCATGGCCCTCCTGTTCGGTATCGCCGGCTTCTTCTCCAATCCCATGCTCCTGTTCATCGCCATCTTCGTCTGGATCGGGGCCGCCCAGGAAGCCAGCATGGTCCTGATGAAGTCCGCCCTCGCCGGCATCCCCGTCAGTGCCGCCATGATGACCAACTTCGAATCCGTCACCCCGCGGGACTCCCTCGACCACGTCTCCCAACTCATCCTCAGCGGAGCTCAGCAGGACTTTCCCGTCCTCGACCAAAATCAAGTCGTCGGCGTCATCACCCGAGCCGATCTCCTCAAAGCCCTGGCCCAAAAAGACGCCCCCTCGGTCAACGAAATCATGCGCCACGACTTTCCCCTCGCCCACGCCTCCGACATGCTCGAAACCGCTCTCCAGCGCCTCCAAGCCTCCCCTTGCCCCACCATGCCCGTCCTCCAGAACGACTCCCTCGTCGGTCTACTAACCGCCGAAAACCTCGGTGAATTCCTCATCATCGAGAACGCTCGCCACCAACGCCCCGCATGACTTGGCACAATCTCACCGCCGAAGAAGCCCTCTCCCAAATCGGCTCTTCCCCCTCCGGCCTGTCCGCCGCCGAAGCCGCCCAACGCCTCACCGCCAACGGCCCCAATCAGCTCACCGAGGCCCCTCGCATCAACCCGCTCTGGATCCTCCTCGGCCAGTTCAAAAGCCTCATCGTCTGGATCCTCATCGGGGCCGGCGCCCTCTCCGCCTTCCTCGGCGATATCACGGATTCCGTCGCCATCCTCACCATCGTCGTCCTCAATGCCGCCATCGGCTTCTACCAGGAGTTCCAGGCCGAACAGTCCATCGCCGCCCTCAAGAAGCTCACCGCCCCCCTCGCCAAAGTCCGGCGCGACGGTCAAGTTGCCTCGCTCCCCGCCGTTCAACTCGTCGTCGGAGATATCCTCGTCCTCGAACCCGGAGACCTCGTAGCCGCCGACGCCCGCCTCCTTGAAGCCGCCTCGCTCAAATGCATCGAGTCCCCCCTCACCGGCGAATCGGAGGCGGTCCAAAAGCAGCCCGGGAAATTGGAACAAGACCAGGTCCCCCTCGGCGACCGCGAGAACATGGTCTTCAGTGGCACCAGCATCGCCGCGGGCACCGCCGTCGCCGTCGTCGTCGCCACGGCGGGCCACACCGAACTCGGCCAGATCGCCGGACTCATTGCCGAAGCGGGAGCCGATAAAGATACCCCTCTGCAGAAGAAACTCGACGCCGTCGGGCGCATCCTCGTCTGGGCCGCCCTCGGCGTAGTCGTCCTCATCTTCGCCCTCGGCCTGCTTCGAG
>JANODS010000350.1:0-1267 GCA_031412835.1 Acidobacteriota bacterium
TGTAGAGTTCGCCTTGGATATGGTCGCTGACCAATATCATCAGAGTATCCGCCGCTTTCGTCGCTTTGGAGGCAACCGGAGATAGCGAAAAGCTCGATGAGTTCATCAACATCATGCAGAGTTACGGAGAAATTGAGGTTGCGCGGTCGGGGGCCGTTGCCATCTCGTTGGAATCAAAGAAGCTGCGCTTGTCACCTCCCATTCCTCGCGGTGAGGCAGTGTTGGTAGAAGAAAAGAACGGAGTCGTTTAATTATGTTGAAACGCTACTATGAAAATGACGCGGATTTGTCCCTACTTAAGGGCAAGAGGTTTGCCATCATCGGCTATGGCAGCCAAGGTCACGCGCACGCACTAAACTTGCGGGATACGGGGTGTGACGTCATCGTCGGGCTGTATCCGGGCTCAAAGAGCTGGGCCAAAGCCGAAGCTGCCGGGCTTATGGTCATGACGGTTGCCGAAGCGACGAAAGCGGCGGATACTCTGATGATATTGGTCAGCGACCATATCCAAGGCGAACTCTACAGAAACGAAATCGCTCCGAATTTGAGCGCCGGCAAGACACTGATGTTTGCTCATGGCTTTAGTATTCATTTCAAATCGATCACCCCGCCGGCGGACGTGGATGTGTCGATGGTCGCTCCGAAGTCACCGGGACATCGCGTGCGCGAGCTGTTTACCGAAGGCATTGGGGTGCCGGGATTGGTGGCGGTTGCTCAAGATGCGACCGGGAATGCTCTCCGGAACGCCCTGGCGTACTCCGCCGGGATCGGCTGTGCTAAGGCGGGAGTAATCGAGACGACCTTTAGAGAAGAGACCGAGAGTGATCTGTTCGGCGAGCAGGCGGTTCTTTGCGGAGGAGTGAGTGAACTGGTCAAAGCTGCGTTTGAGACCCTTACCGAAGCAGGTTACGCACCCGAGATCGCATACTTCGAGTGTCTGCACGAACTTAAGCTAATTGTCGATTTGATCTATGAGGGTGGCTTAGGCTACATGCGCTACTCCGTCTCCGATACTGCCGAGTACGGCGACTATGTAAGTGGGCCGCGCGTCGTGAATGCCGCTACAAAGGCCGAGATGAAGAAAATCCTTACCGAAATCCAGGAAGGGACTTTCGCCCGGAACTGGATCAGCGAGAATCAGGAAGGTGGCCGCAAGAAGTTCCTCGCCATGCGGGAAGCGAATGCGGATCATCCTATCGAGAAGATTGGAGCTGAGCTGCGGTCGATGATGCCCTTCCTCAAAAAGAAGAAAGAGGCTGGTATTCTG
>JANODS010000351.1:0-1743 GCA_031412835.1 Acidobacteriota bacterium
CGCAACCCGCCCATTCGGATCTGCCGAATTCGCTCCTGCGCCGATTCCCGCCAACTGTCGTCCACCGTCTGGCCCCCGTAGGCGTCGAAGCCAATGCTCGGTGGCACCGTCGTCTCGCCGCTCCAATCTTCGAGCCGCCATCCGGCAAACTCCACCGTGCCGACATCGAGTCCCAGCCGCACCCGCATCGCCGCTGTTCGAGCCGCGAATGCCGATGCCTGATAGGCAAACGCAAACTCCTTCCACTCCGGCGTCAACCGTACCAGCGTATCGAGCGCTTTCGTATTCGGTGCCGCGTTCAACTCGTGAATCAATCCCACCCGGCTCCCGTTCGCTGACCGGGCCCAGAATCGAAAACGAACCGACTGCCCGGCGCGCGTCTCGCCCGGAATCACTAACGAAAGCTGCGGCGTCCACGGCTGGCCCGGCGTAACGGTCGTCGTCGTCGCCCGAAGCGCCGTCGCAAATCCCCCCGGGCTTCCTTCCGCGCTCACCGTTTGCAGGTTCTGCGGCTGCGGATGGCTCCAACTCGCTCCCGAAATCAAATCCGGTTGCGCCCAAACGCTCGCCGCCGCCATCCCAAACAGAATAATCGTTCGCATCTCCAACAATTCTTGCAAATCCCTGCACGCCGATTCGGTACGCGTCGTCATACGATAATGAAACTGTATGCGTACCCTAGCCGCCCGTAACCGTCGAATCAGCCGCCGAGGCTTCACGCTAATGGAGTTGATGATCGTCGTCGCCATCATCTTCGTCATCTTGGCCATCGCCGTGCCGAAATATAACCAGTCCAAAATGCTGGCCAACGAAATCTCGGCGACGCGCATGGTCGGGACCATCCACACGACGCAGGCCCAGTACCAGAGCCAATTTGGACGCTACGCGGTTACGCTGCAAGAACTTGGCCCGCCCGCTAGCGGACAGCCCAGCCCCGCCGCTGCCGACCTCATCCCCGGCGATCTCGCCATCGGGCGGAAGGGCGGATTCAACTTCCAAATGCAGGGCACGCCGGGCGGTTACACCCTGACGGTCACTCCCGAGTCCTACAACGGAAGCGGTCGCCGGAGCTTCTTCTCCGACCAAACAATGGTCATTCGAGAGAATTGGGGCCCCGAGCCGGCCACCGCTTCGAGCAAAGAAATCAAGTAATTACCGCAGTTTACAAAACTTAAACTGACAGGGCGAACGTTTGTCGTCATCATACGTAAGAGACTGTGATGCCACTTACGATCCGATTCCTACTTTCCCTTGTTCTGGCCGCCGCGGCCTATTGCCAGCAGGCCCGTGTCCTCGGCACGGTCCAGTCCGCCATCCCCATCCTCGAAGTCAAGACCGACAAAGGCGAAGTGCTGAAAGTCGGCCTCGCCGAGAAGGCGACCATCCGCAAGATCGCTCCCGGTGCCAAAGACCTAAGCGCCGCCCAGACGGTTTCGCTCGACGATCTGGCCTCCGGAGACCGCGTCCTACTCCGCGGCGCCCAGACCGGCGCCGACTTCTCCGCCGAGAGCATCATCCTGATGAGCTCCCGCGAGATCACCCAAAAGAATCAGGCTGAAACCGCCGAATGGACCAAACGCGGCATCTCCGGCCTCGTCGACAAGGTCGACCCTGGTTCGAGCTCCATCACCGTCCTAGTGCGCGCCCCCGACGGTACCAAGCCAGTGAAGGTCACCGTCGCCGAAAAGACCGACGTCAAGCGCTACGCCAAAGATTCCGTAAAGTATTCGAGCGCTCTGGCCA
>JANODS010000352.1:0-3325 GCA_031412835.1 Acidobacteriota bacterium
GCGGCGACGGGAGGAGCGACGGGGGCCGCAACTGGAGCGGCAACTGGAGAAGCGACAGGGGCAGGAGCAGCCTTGGGGGCCAGGAATGCTTCGAGGTCTTCCTTTGTGATCCGGCCGCCGGCACCCGTGCCCTTGACGTTCGCGAGGTCGATATTGTTCTCTCGGGCCATCTTCCGGACCAGCGGCGAGAGGAGACCGAAATCAGCCTCGGCGGCAGGCTCGGCCGCGGGCACGACGGCGGGGATCGGAGCAGCGACCGCGGGGACAGTGGCCGGGTTAATGACCGGTTCTGGCTCGTTGACGGGCGCGGCGGGGGGCGGCGGCGGAGCAGCAGCAGCCGCGGGCGCGGATGCGGGAGCCGCCGCGCCGTCGGTGATCCTAGCGACAACCGTGTTGATGCCAATCACAGCGCCGGCTTCGAATAGCGTCTCGGTGAGCGTACCGGCGGCGGGGGATGGAATCTCAGTGTCCACTTTGTCGGTGGAAATTTCGAATAACGGCTCGTCGCGCTCCACTTTATCGCCCGGCTTTTTCAGCCAGCGGGTCAGCGTGCCTTCGACAATGCTTTCGCCCATTTGGGGCATCACTACGTCGATCATTCGGGTGGTCTCCTACTGGTAATCGTAAACTTCAAAAAATCTTCGGCTCAGCACCGGCTTCACGTCTTCCAGTGTGGCCGCGACGCCAAGTTGGCGAAGCGACGTGACTGGCTTCGTGAGCCCGCACGGCACGATGTACTGAAAATATTGGAGGTCGGTGGTGACATTGAGGGCGAAGCCATGGGAGGTGACCCAGCGGCTGAGATGCACGCCGATCGCGCAAACTTTCGCCTCGCCGACCCAAACTCCGGTCGCCCCGGTCACCCGCTCCGCCACCAGCCCAAAATCGGCCAGCGTGCGGATGACGACCTCTTCGAGCGCCCGCACATACGCATGGACGTCGCGTTTCCATTCGTTCAAGTGGACAATCGGATAGCCCACCAACTGGCCCGGGCCGTGATAGGTAACGTCGCCGCCCCGGTTCGTTTCGTAATATTCGATGCCCGTCGCCGCCAAGACCTCGGGCGATGCCAGCACGTTCGTCAAGTGCCCATTGCGGCCCATCGTGACGACATGCGGGTGTTCAACGAGCAGCAGTTGATCGCCGATCTCGGTTCGCTGCCGCTGGCCCACGAGCTGTTCCTGCAACGCGGATGCCGCGCCCCAGCGCATGGCGCCGAGGTCGCGAACTTCGCAGGTACGTGTGGGGGCGGAAGCGAGCATGGCCTAGAAGTTGATCGCCTGCCCGTAGACAGCGTTGAACGCTTCGCCGAGCGCCTCGTACAGCGTCGGATGGGCGTGAATCGTGTTGATCATCGTTTCGACGGTCGCCTCGGCTTCCATCGCCGTGACGGCCTCGGCAATCAACTCATAGCCGTGCGGGCCGATGATGTGAACGCCCAAAATCTCGCCGTACTTGGCGTCGCAAACGACCTTCACGAAGCCTTCGTGATGGCCTAGAATGGTCGCCTTCGAGTTGCCGAGGAACGGGAACTTGCCGACCTTCACGTCGTAACCCTGCGCCTTGGCTTGTGCCTCGGTTAAGCCGACCGACCCGATGCCCGGCTCGGTATAGGTCGCGCCTGGAATGCGATTTCGTTTGATGGGTGTAAACGGCTTGCCGGCGATCTTGGCGACCGCGATCATGCCCTCCGCCGTCGCCACGTGAGCGAGTTGGGGCGTCCCCGCCACCACGTCGCCGATCGCGAAGATGCCAGGTTCGGCCGTTTGCTGGTCCGGGCCGACTTTGAGGAAGCCGCGGTCAATCTCTACTTTCGTGTTCTCAAGGCCGATCGATTCCGTGTTCGGCCGTCGACCGACGGCGATCAACAGCTTCTCGACGTTCAGGGTCTCGGTCTTCCCGTTGGCGAGCGTCACGTCCAACGCCACGCCTTCCGGGGTGCGCTGAATGTTCGACGCTTTCGCCCCGGTCTCGACGCGAATGCCGAGTTTGCGGAAATACTTTTCGAGCTCTTTCGAGACGTCTTCGTCTTCGACCGGCACCACGCGCGGCAGCATTTCCAGCACCGTCACGTCCGTGCCGAAGCGCTTGAAAATCGAAGCAAACTCAACGCCCACGGCGCCGGCTCCGATGATGGCGAGCGACTTCGGCACCGCGGTCAAGTTCAGAATTTCGACGTTCGTCAAGATGCGTTCGGCGTCGGGTTCCATCCCCGGAATCATCCGCGCTTCCGAGCCCGTCGCGATCAGGATGTTCTTGGCCTCGATGCGCCGAGTTCCCTCGCTCGTCTGGACGTCGACTTGGCCCGGGGCGACAATTTTGCCGAAGCCCCATACCACTTCGACCTTGTTCTTCTTCATCAACATCTCGACGCCCTTGGCGTGCTTGTTGATGAGCGTGTTCTTGCGCAGCAAAACCGCGGGGTAGTTGAGGCGCGGATTTTCGCAGCTCACGCCTTGGTCTTCCGGATGGGTGAAATAATCCCACACCTCGGCGCTATGGAGCAGCGCTTTCGTCGGAATGCAGCCGACGTGGAGACACGTCCCGCCGAGCTTCGGCGCTTTCTCAATGATCACGGTCTTGAGACCGTATTGTCCTGCTCGTATCGCCGCGGAATAGCCACCAGGCCCGCTGCCGATGATTACCAGATCATAAGCCATTTTTTTCAGTGTAACATCGCACCTGGGAGAGCCGTCCCAAACCCAGACAGTATGCGGGCATTAGCAGCAATCCTATTTTGTGCGTCCCTGGCCATCGGGGCCACTTTTGAGATCGAATCGATTCGCATCACCGGCCTAAAAAGGCTGCCGGAAGCGAACGTGATTGCCGCGCTTGGGCTGAAAGTTGGCCAAAAGGCTGAAAAAAGCGACTTCGACGCCGCCCAGCAGCGGCTGATTGATCGCGGCGTATTCGGCAGCGTCGCGTACTCGTACAAGCCCGGCCCCGGGATGCGGGGCTTCGCGGTGACCTACGACGTCGCGGAAATCGAAACCGTCTTCGCCTGGAAGTTTGAAGAGCTGCCGGCGCCCGACGCCGAGCTTGAGAAACTCCTTCGCCTCGACCCTCTGTTCGCCGACAAGCTGCCCGCCACCGAAAACGTGCTGAAGCTGTATTCGAAGACGCTCACCGAGCATCTGAAAACGCCGGTCGTGGCCCGTGTTTACGGCGACCGTCCGGGCGACCCCTACATCGTCTTTCGGCCGAATCGGCCGCGCGCGGTCATCGCGCAAGTTGCCTTCGAAGGCAACAGCGCCGTGCCCGTCGCGGACCTCCAAATCAAGATGGCTTCGATCGCCGTTGGTACCCCGTACATTGAAGAAAACTT
>JANODS010000353.1:0-9637 GCA_031412835.1 Acidobacteriota bacterium
ACGGGCGAGCAGAATGTGCTCCCGGGTCTGGGGCATCGGACCGTCGGTCGCCGCTACCACGAGAATAGCGCCGTCCATCTGGGCCGCTCCCGTGATCATGTTTTTGATGTAGTCGGCGTGGCCAGGGCAATCCACGTGGGCATAGTGGCGATTCTTCGTCTCGTATTCCACGTGAGCGGCGTTAATCGTGATACCACGAGCTTTCTCTTCCGGAGCGTTGTCGATCGAGTCGAAACTGCGGAAGGAGTTCTTCGGGTTGTGCTTCGACAACACCTTCGTGATCGCGGCCGTCAGGGTCGTCTTGCCGTGATCAATATGTCCGATCGTGCCGATGTTTACGTGCGGCTTACTACGATCAAATTTTTCTTTCGCCATGGAATTTACCTATCGGAGGGGGGAGGACAAAAAGGATGGAGCCGATGACCAGGGTTGAACTGGTGACCTCGTCCTTACCAAGGACGCGCTCTACCAACTGAGCTACATCGGCATGTATTACAACAACTTAAATTAATGGTGGACAGGGAAGGATTTGAACCTTCGTAGCCACTAGGACGGCAGATTTACAGTCTGCTGCGATTGACCGCTCCGCCACCTGTCCACATCTGTTCACCTTCAGGGGATTGCCTTCGGGCGTTTGGCTTTACAAAACTGGAGCTGGCGGAGGGGATCGAACCCCCGACCCTCTGATTACAAATCAGATGCTCTACCAGCTGAGCTACGCCAGCGAACGTTCATCTGGTGCTCACAGGATTACTCCGCCAGCAGCCATACATTGGGAGTATAGCAAACTTTTCCCGGTTGCCAATGGTCCACGAAAATGTTTCCTACGGTTCGGTTGCGGAGGCGACCTCAACCACCGGGACCACCTCGACCGCCACGTTGATCAACTGCTCCCCTCCCCCCAACGCGACTCCCTTGACCGGGGTGACATCCGAGTAGTCGCGCCCCCAAGCGACGGTGACGTGGCCTCCGGTCGGCATCACGTCGTTGGTGGGATCGAAATCGAACCAGCCGTGTCCCGGGCAGAACACCGCGGCCCAGGCGTGCGACGCCTCCGCCCCGATCGAATTCTCGCCGCTTCGCAAATAGCCGCTTACGTACCGCGCCGGAATTCCCAGCGAGCGGATGCAGGCGATCAAGAAGTGGGCGAAGTCCTGGCAAACTCCATGCTTCGTCTTCAGCACTTCCCGGACCGGAGTCGTCACTGTCGTCGCGCGCGGATCGTACTTGAAACCTGTAAAGATGCGGTGGGAAAGATCGAGCGCCGCTTCCAGCACCGGTCGGCCCGAGGTAAAGCTCTTCGCCGCAAAAGCCGCGAATTCGGGGCCAAGCTCGATCAGCGGCGATTCGAACACGAACTCCGACGCCGCCATCGCTTCCGGACTTTCCCGCTTCCGGATCTGATCGGTCACCTCTTCCCAGGCAGGCGACAGCCCCGCCAAGGCCGGGGCCTCACTCAACAGCTCGATGACGCTTCGCGACGTGATCGTCAACGTAAGATGGGGCTCGCTGAGGCAAAAATACGTCACCGGATTACCGAAATAGTCGAGCCGCTCGTCGATCGTCGCGGGCTCTGGCTTGATGAATAGCTCGTGCTCCACCAGCCGTTGCCGACTCGAAACTCGCGGCCCTAGATGAACCTCGGTATGACAAATCGACACCGGATTGCTGTAAAGATAGGTCGTTGTATGGGTGGCGCGCAGAAGCATGGAGTTAGGGGGCCGAGAGCCGAAGAGACGCCTGCGCGTGGTTGAAATAAGTCCGGGTCAAAAGTTCCGACAGTTCGCGTAGATCGCCGCCCGCCTTATCGAGGAAGGCATGCATCGACGCCGGAACCGCCAGTTCGGTCACGTCGGCCAACTGCACACTCGTTAGAAGGCGCAGAAGCACTCGGGCTTCGGGAGGCCGCCGCGTTAACGATTTGCTCTCCGGCAACTGTTCGATGTGCTCGGTGAGCCGAGCTAACTGAAACGCGATGGAGCGCGGGTTGGCTTCATCGACCAGAAGCAGGTCCAGCGCCAGATCCGTCTGCAACGAGGTCTGATAGCGGGATCGATACGTCAAGCTGCTATCGGCGATCTCCAACACCGCCTCAAGCTCCCCGCGACTCACTTCCGGATCGGTCGCTAAACCGTGCCGCAGGATTTCGATCATCTGCAGAGACCGCTCTAATCGCCGACCGATATCAAGGAAGCGCCACCCTTCGCCCCGCGTCATACTCTCAAGCGCTAATCCGCTAAAGGCCGCCAGCGTGATCACGGTTTGATTCAACAAATCAAGCGCCCCGCTCAGGCGCAACGCCGGAGCCGGAGGATCGGCGGAAAATTGTTGATCGAGTCGAGTCAGAATGCGCCATGCGTCGGTCGAAATCCGGTCCCGCATGGGCCACACCACCGAATGGATCAGGTGGATGCTGTGGCCCAAACTGCCCCGCTTCTTACCGTCATATAGCAGATTGAGCAGCTCCGTTTCGAGCGCCTCTCCCTCGCCTTTAATGTGGCCATGCTGCAGCAGAATGCGCGCCCCGGCTTGGAGCCCGGAGGCCTGCATGGGATCACTCTCTTGCGTCAACCGGGGCAACATGGCGCGGGTGATCCGCACCGCCGCCTCCACCCGTTCGACGTAGCGGCCCAGCCAAAAAAGATTGTCGGCCACGCGGCTCGGCAGATCAAACGTCGCCCGGCTTACCGCCAGCCGATGAGACTTCGGCGGCAACAACGTCAATTGCTCATCCGAACGCCCGCCGAGAACCCACGTGTCCTTGCTGCCGCCCCCGCGTTGGACGCTCACGACGAGGTTATCGAGCGACGGAGTTACCCGCGACAATCCGCCCGGCATCACTTTATATCCGCCGTTGTGGGCGACCGCGAACACCCGCAGCACCACGTGCCGCGGAGCCACTTTGCCGTTCTCCCAAACCGGAACCGTCGAAAGCGCCACCTGCTCCTGCGCCACATATTTGCCCGGGTTGGCGCGCAACTTCGACACCAAACTGCCCCGTTCAGCCTCCGTCAATCGAGCGCCAAAAATCGGCTGGTCACCCGGCTTCGGGAACACCGGCTTCACCACCAGGTTATGCAGTTGGCTGGCCACATAGGACAAAGGCCCTTCCTGGCCGCACCACCACGTCGCCACCGTCGGCATCTTCAGCTCTTCGCCAAGCAGTTGGCGGCAAAGCGCCGGATAGAACGCTGACGGCGCCGCGGATTCCACCACCCCGCTTCCCAAGGCGTTCGCAACGGCAACGTTGCCGCGCCGCACGGCCTGCACCAAGCCCGGAATGCCCAGCATGGAATCAGATCGCAGCTCCAGCGGATCGCAAAACCCGGAATCCTGCCTGCGGACGATCACGTCAACCAGCAGCAACCCTCCGAGAGTTTTCAGGTAAACGTGGTTATCCCGAACCGTAAGGTCTCCGCCCTCGACCAGCGTATAGCCCAAATATCGCGCCAAAAACGCGTGTTCGAAATAGGTTTCGTTGTACGGCCCCGGCGTCAGCAATACGACGCGCGGATTATCCCGTCTGCCCGGGGCCAGGCCGGCCAAGGTCTCCCGGTACGCCTGAAAAAAGCCCGCCAAGCGCTGAACGTTGGAGCTCTTAAAAACGTCAGGCAGCACCCGGGAACAAACCAGCCGATTCTCCAACGCATAGCCGGCCCCGGAAGGCGCCTGGGTCCGGTCCGCCAGAAACCACCAGCGACCGTTGGGAGCCCGCGCCAGATCGGCCGAGTAAAGATGAAGATGCGTCCCGCCCGGCACACTGAGGCCCCGGCAGGGCCGCAGATACCCGGGATTCGGATAAACCAATTCCCCAGGCAACAACTTTTCGGCTACCAATCGCTGCGGCCCGTAGAGATCCGCCAGAATTGTATTGAGCAGCAAAGCGCGCTGGGCCACCGCCGCTTCGATCGACTTCCACTCATTGGGATCCATGACCAGCGGCAACGGATCAAGCGGCCAAGGCCGGTCCGTGCTTTGCGGATCGCCGTAGACGTTGTAGGTAATTCCGTGATCGTGGATGAGCCGCTGGCCCTCTTTCCAGCGCTCTCGGAACTCGCCATCGCGCAGGCCCACCAGGGACGACGTCAGCCCTCGCCAATGCGCCCGGATCTGGCCCGACTCTTGCAGCACCTCGTCGTAAACTCCCGACTCCGGCTCATAGCGCCAAGGGGAGTCGAGGTTCTGCTGCTTGTCGAGGAAGGAGCGGGTCATGAGGTAGCGCAGGTCAAGAAGAAATCGAAGGGCACCGTCTTCATAGTCCCATATCGGTTACGTTTCGGTGATTGCCTACACTAGCGCCGCAAATCCAACGTCAGCGGGAACAGTGGGTTCGATTCGACAGGTGGCATGGGGCGCGGCCCCGGGGTGTGCCCAAACCCAAAGAAACGAGCCCCGCGGCGGGATTCGGCCTCTAACGCATTGATCGGAAACTGCTCGCTTGCCCGACCACCAGGATGCGAGACGTGGTAGGAGCAGCCACCCACGGATCGTCCCGTCCATGAGTCGTACAAGTCGAAGACGAGCGGCGTGTGCACGGGAATCGTCGGGTGCAAACAGGATGGTGGCTGCCAAGCGCGATACCGTACCCCGGCCACCCAACCGCCCTGCACGCCCGATGAGTGGAGCGGCACGCGCCGTCCGTTACAAGTGACGAGATAGCGATTGCCGAACATGCCGGTCACCGTCACCTGCAGCCGCTCGACGGAGGAATCCACAAAGCGTGAAGTCCCGCCGCCGGCGGGTTCTTCGCCCAGCACGTACCAAGGCTCGGTCGCCTGGCGCAGCTCAATCTCAATACCCAAATAGTTCACCCGGCCAAACACCGGATAGCGGAACTCGAAGTGGGGCGCGAACCACTCGGTACGGAACGGATAGCCGGCGGCGCGCAGATCCTCCATCACGCTGGCAATATCGCGATTCACAAAGTGGGGGAGCATGAACTGATCATGTAACTGAGTACCCCAAGCCACCGGAGCCTGTAAGTAAGGCGTCTTCCAGAAATGGGCGATCAACGTTCGGACTAGTAACTGTTGCGTAAGACTCATCCGCGCGTGCGGCGGCATCTCGAACCCGCGTAACTCCAGCAGGCCAAGCCGACCGGTGGATGAATCCGGCGAAAAGAGCTTGTCGATGCAGAACTCCGCGCGATGGGTATTCCCGGTCAGGTCGGTCAGGATGTGGCGGAAGATGCGATCAACCAGCCAGTTGGGGATCGCGTTGCCGCCCGCCGGTGGCACCTGGCTGAAGGCGATCTCCAGCTCGTACAACGAATCCGCCCGGGTCTCATCCACCCGCGGCGCCTGGCTCGTCGGTCCGATGAACATGCCGGAAAATAAATATGACAGCGATGGATGATTTACCCAATAGGAAAGCAGACTGCGGAGCAGATCCGGCCGCCGCAGGAACGGACTGTCGTTCGGCGTGCGACCGCCGAGAACGATGTGGTTCCCTCCCCCGGTGCCGCAATGGCGCCCGTCGAGCATGAACTTCTCGGTGCCCAGCCGACATTGGTGGGCATCGTCATAAAGCTCCGTCGTGTGCCGCACCAAGTCGCTCCAGCTGTCAGAAGGCTGAACATTGACTTCAATCACACCCGGATCGGGAGTAACTCGAACGTACTTGATGCGATGATCCGGCGGAAGCGTGTAGCCTTCAAAGATCACCGGCATCGCCAACAACGCCGCCGTCTCTTCAATCGCCCCGACTAAGTCGACATAGTCATCCACGGAAGCCATAGGCGGCAAGAAAATGTGTAACTGGCCGTTGCGCGGTTCGATACATAGCGCCGTGCGCACCACCCAATCGGCCGACTCTCCGGTCTTCGGCTTCTTGTCGACAAGGGGTGCCACCTTGGTCCCATGCTGAATGCGAATCTCCGGCCGGGACGGAGGCAGCGCCGGCCGCTGCGCCATCGGGTCCACTGTAATGATGTTCGGCAACGGGCCCGACTCCGCCCACGGCAGGCTGGCCAACGGCAGACGGTAGCCAACCGCCGAATCCCCTGGAATCAGAAAAATCTTCGCTCCGCGAAGCATCCATAGGCCCGTCTGCCACTCCGGCCCCCGTTGGGTCCAGGCCCGCTGCAGCGGCAAAACGAACCCTGTCGGGTTGTGCAGCCCGTGCTCGAATACCCGCCGAATCCGTTCCCGCTCCTGCGGATCCTCCAAGCGGTTGTCTTCCGGATCGACGTTGATCGGAAGCTGACGCTCCTTTTGGAGGTAGAAGACCGGATCTTCGTAGGCGGTGTTGACATAGTCCGGGCTCACTCCCAGACGCTCGGCCAGCTTGGCGGCAAACGCCTGCGCCTCGGGCGGCCCATAGCCTTGGTCGACGCCGTCCGCAGCCAAGAGCGCCGGGTTGTTCCACAGCGGCTGACCGTCTTCTCGCCAGTAACACGTGAAGGCCCACCGGGGCAGCGGCTCGCCCGGATACCACTTGCCCTGCCCCATATGAAGCAGGCCGCCCGGTGCCAAGCGCTTTCGCAGCCGGTCGATTAGGTCCATCGCTAAGCGCCGCTTATTCGGCCCCATCGCCGCGGTGTTCCACTCCTCGCCGTCCATGTCTTCCACCGAGACAAACGTCGGCTCACCGCCCATCGTCAGGCGAACATCATGGTCCACCAGATCACGATCCACTTGGTAGCCGAGCGCTTCAATTTCTCGCCACTGGTCGTCGGTATACGGGAGCGTCACCCGCGGATCCTCGTGAATCCGAGTGATCTCCATCAAGTGCGCGAATTCAACCTTGCACTCGTCCACCCCGCCCGAAACCGGCGCAGCCGAAGACGGTTCCGGCGTCGCCGCCAACGGAATATGACCTTCCCCCGCGAACAACCCAGAGGTGGGATCCAAGCCGATCCAGCCCGCGCCGGGAAGATAGACCTCGGTCCACGCGTGCAGATCGGTGAAGTCGACAGCGGTACCTGCTGGACCCTCCAGCGGTTTCACGTCTGGCTTCAGTTGAATCAGGTAGCCAGAGACGAACCGCGCCGCCAACCCCAAATGGCGGCAGGTCTGAACGAGTAACCAGGCCGAGTCGCGGCAAGACCCAATGTTTTTCCCCAAGGTCTCCTCGGGCGTCTGCACCCCGGGTTCCATCCGGATCGCATAGTTCACGCGGCGCTGCACCAGTTGATTAAGATCCACCAAAAAGTCGATGGTCCGGCGTTTGGTGACGTTCACCGTAGCCAGAAACGCTTTCAAGAGCGGCCCCGCGTCCTCAGCCAGGCGGAATGCGGCCAGTTCCTGCTGCAAGCCGACTTCGTAGGCAAACGGGAACTCCTCCGCGTGGGGTTCCAGGAAGAAATCGAAAGGATTGATCACCACCATCTCGGCGACTAAATCCACCTCCACCGAAAACTGCCTTACTTTCTCATGGAAAACGATTCGGGCGAGCCAGTTGCTCTGGGGATCCTGCTGCCAGTTGATGAAGTGGCCGCCGGGCTCGATCTTTAACGAATACGCCGGAATGGGTGTCCGAGAGTGGGGCGCGGGGCGAAGTCGAACCACCTGAGGGGAGAGGGTGACCGGTCGGTCATAAAAATAGGTGGTCTTGTGGTGGAGCGCAACTCGAATAGGCATGGGGGGTTCAAGGGTTTGGAGCCCTACAACGCGGAGGGTAGATTCTCAGTGTAACGCCGTGACTATGGTAATGAAACGTAACCCCAGTAACCGAATCGATTGCAGTCTCGTCAGCAACCTTAGGATGAGTTCCCGATGAAACCTCGTTTGTTGATCCTGTCGTTAACGATGATGGGCTGTGTAGAAGCGCAGAACGTCGTAGTTGAACCGTCCTGGCGAATCGACCTGCCGACTCACATCGATGGAAACACCTCGGCTTTCTGGGTTGACGATACGTTACACCTGTTTAGTTCGACGGGTGACCCGTTGATGATTACGAAGGGGCCCAGCCAGGTGGGGCCGTTTACCAGTCAGGAGGTGGACGTCTCGCGCCAACTACACCGGCCGCTTTGGGTCGAGGCCGCCTGGCGCGATGAAGATGGCACAATCTACGGCTGGTACCACCACGAACCGGGAGGCGTCTGCCCCGGTAAATCAGGGCTGACGGCACCCAAGATTGGCGCCGTCGTCTCTTATGACAATGGGGCGTCCGTGATCGATTTGGGTATCGTGCTCGAGTCTGGAGACGCGCCGGACTGCAACGCCAAGAACGGTTTTTTTGCTACCGGTCACGGTGATTTCTCGGTCGTCCTGGATCGCCAGAAGCAGTATTTCTACTTTCTCTTTACCAACTACGGCGGCAACGTCAGCGAACAAGGGGTTGTCACCGCGCGACTGGCCTTCGCCGACCGTGCGAACCCGGCGGGGGCGGTTCACAAATACTATCGCGGCGAATGGATCGAGCCGGGAATCGGGGGCCGGATGACGCCGGTCTTCAAGGCGAACCGGGCCTGGCAGCGGGAAGATGCCGACTCCCACTGGGGACCGTCGATGCACTGGAACACTTACCTCGAACGGTACGTCGTTTTGATGAACCGCGCGTGCTGCAAGCCGGGGTGGCCGCAGGAGGGCATCTATCTATCGAGCACGGTTGATTTGGCCGATCCAAGCTACTGGGGCCAGCCCACTCGAATCCTTTCTGGAGATCAGATTGGCCATAGGCCCGGCTACTATCCGCAAGTAATGGGAATCGAGCCTGGGTCCACCGACACGCTTGCCGGAGCGGTCTCCCGACTTTATATTCATGGAAGATCGTCCTGGCTCCTTCGGTTTTCAACGGACGTAGGCGAGACGGTGAATCCGCCGGAGCCAGACGGGTTGCCGGACCCGTCACTCGGTACCAACGATGGTGCCGTCGCGAAACCCCAAGCCTTTCCGGTGTTCACCAAAAGGTGATCAGCTCCGGTCGAAAGTGGCCGGGCGGCGGGCCCAACCTTTGCAGAGGCGCCGCGAGCCTGAGCGCCAAGAAACCCGCGCTCGGCGGAGATCCCGCCTAGGCGGGGCGGAGGACGGTGGGCCGCGGGGTGGTGCTCATGCGGCATGAAGCCAAGCCCTAAGAGGGGATCAACGAGGCTAGCTGCTCCATCTCCTTCAAACTCTCCTCCTGGCGATCCAGGTCTCGCACAACCTTGCTTTCCTCCATCGCTGTGGAATAGTTAAGGTGCATCAGACTGAGTTGAAAATCGAGTTCGATCATACTGCTAGTTATCGGCAGAAGGGGAGGGTTTCGTTACCCAAAAAACAGCCCGCTCTTGGACGGATCCAAAGGCGGGCTGTTAAGGTTTACAACGGGAGTGTACAACACCGGAACCGCATGAGTTCCGTTGATGACCCCAGGTTAAAGGCTCGGACGGATTGGTTGGGCAGGGGTTATAGAGGAAATAAGGGGGCAACTGCTTTTGGAGGGCGAACTTGGGGGGGAATGGCGAGAGCAACCTTTTCCACCTGAGCCTTGACTGGTTTCATCACGCAAATAGTATTAGCAATCAAGTGGCCAAACTCGCCGGTATGAAAGGTGGGCCTATTTCATACCAAAACGGCAATACACCTAGGAATATATTGCCTGTAGTACTAGAGGAACCGTGCAAATTTGGGAACATGTTCCGATCTGGGAATCCCAAAACGGAACACGTGACTATTGGACGCCAGGGACGGTGCTGGGCGGTCTGGCCAGCTCC
>JANODS010000354.1:0-3282 GCA_031412835.1 Acidobacteriota bacterium
ACACTTGCCATATTGGTTGGGGGTGCTGGTGTTCGTTGGAGTCCTGGGCGCATCGATGTCGACAGCGAACGGGGCGATGCTCGTGATTTCGGTGGTGCTGGCGCGAAACGTCTATCAGCGTTGGTCGAAGACGGCGGTGAACGACTCGTTAATGCTGCTGCTCTCTCGCGTGTTGGCGATTCCGACAGCGGCGGCGGGCGCGTGGGTGGCGTACGTGCGGCCGGAGCCGGGAATCCTGTTGGTAATCGCCTTTGACATCGTCTTCGCGGGCTGCGTGGCACCGCTCCTCTTGGGCGTCTATTGGCGCAAGGCGACCAGTACAGGGGCCAAAGCGTCGATACTTGTAGGTACAGTGTTGCGTTTGATTTGCCATCTCTACATGCCGCCTTCGTTGGCGGGGCTGGATACGCTGTTGCCTCCGGTCGTGAGCTTGGCAACGATGATCGGGGTAAGCCTATTGACCCAAACGGCGACCGAGCCGAAATTTGAGCGGATGTACAACCCAGCACCGGAAGATCGGCTGGCGGTGGAGGGTTAATGTTCCTCGCTCTCGCATTGGCCTTGCAGGTGGGCGTGCTGCCGGACAAGTGGTTATCGGGCGGGCCGAACTGCGCGGAGATCCCGGATTGGCAGGTGCATGCCTACAATGAAGACCTGCTGATTCTGCGGCAGAGCGGGTGCGTCCATTACGAGAAGCCGTTCCTTTATCTGCTGTTCGGCAAGGAGCGGGCGATGCTGCTGGACACGGGCGCCGGGAAGCCGGGGACGGCGGCAATCGTAGAAAAGCTGCGGCGGAAGCTGCCGGTGATCGTGGTGCATAGCCATGGGCATGGCGACCATGTGGCGGGCGATGCGGAGTTGAAGACTTTGGCGGGAGTGACGTTGATGGCACCGGGCTTCGCGGAGACGATTGACCTGGGCGGACGAAAGATTGAAGCGCTGCCGATTCCGGGGCATGACGCCAAGAGCGTGGCCTTTTATGACGAGCGGACGGGCATTCTGCTGACGGGGGATTCGCTGTATCCGGGGCGGTTGTACGTGGACGATTTTCCGGCTTTTGTAACCAGTATGAAGCGGTTGCTGGAGTTTACGGAGGGTCGGCCGGTGAGCCATGTCTTGGGCACGCATATCGAGCAGGCGCGGACGCCGTTCGTGGATTACGTTGTCAGGACGACGTATCAACCGGCGGAGCATTCGTTGGAGTTAGGCCGGGCTCATTTGATGGAGCTGGTCCGGGAGTTGGAGTTGATGGGCGGCAAGCCGGAGCGGAAGGCTTTGCGCAGTTTTACGATATACCCTCGTCCGCCGAGGAACTTTGCAAACGGGAGCACGGCAACGCCATGAAGAAGTGGATCGGCATCGTCGCGGTGGCGGCGAGCATGTGGGCGCAAGAGCCCAAGATGAAGAAGGGCAATCGTCCGCCGCGGGTTCCCCGGCCGGGAGTGAGCGATGCGGCCGTGAAGCATCCGATGAGCGAAGTGAAGCCGGAAGCGGTCTTCGAAGTGCCCGGAGTTCCAGACTGGCTAGTGATCACGAAGGACTCGGTTTGGGTATCAAACAAGCCGAAGGGTTCGGTCTCGCGGATGGACCTGAAGACGAATAAGGTGACGGCGACGATCGATGTGGGCAAGCAGCCGTGCTCTGGAATTACGGCGGGATTTGGATCGATCTGGGTGCCATTGTGCGGGGATAAGGCGCTCGTGCGCCTTGATGCGAAGACCAACAAGATCCTTGCGACGATTCCGCTTGGCCCGGGGAATTCAGAGGGCGGTCTAGCCGCGAGCAAGAACGCGATCTGGTATCCGACGGACAAAGGGACGCTGGCGCGAATCGACCCGAAGACGAACAAGCTGGTGGCGGAAGTGCCGCTGCCGCCGGGGTCGTTTGCGGCCGAGGTGGCGGCGGATGGGAGCGTCTGGGTGACCTCAACGGAGAAGAGTTTGCTGGTTCGCGTGGACCCGAAGACGAACAAAGTGATTGCGGAGATTCCGGTGGGCGACAAGCCGCGCTTCCTGGCGACGGGCGCTGGGGCGGTATGGACCTACGACCAGGGGAAGGGCACGATTACACGGGTGGACATTGCTTCGAACAAGGTGGCCGCGACGATTGAGGCCGGGTTGCCGGGTGGCGGCGGCGAGATCGACTATGCGGACGGATTCGTTTGGGTCACGTCATTTGAACATCCGATTACCAAGATCGACGTGAAGACGAACAAGGTCGTCGGGCAGTGGTCTGGCGCGGGCGGCGACGCGATTCAAGCGGCGAACGGTTGGGTGTGGCTGTCGAACTTGCGAGAGCAGAACATCTGGCGGATCAAGGCGAGCGGCTTGTAAACGGTACGATAGAGGGAAGTGCCCGCTGAACTCGTACAAGCGATCCAGTTCTTTCTGGTGACGCTTTCCTCTATCTTCTTTCTCGTGGATCCGTTCGCGCTGGTGCCGACGTTCCTGGCGATGACGGCTTCGTCGACCGACGCGCATCGGAAGTCCATGGCCAAACGGGCTTCGATCACTTGCTTCTGCCTGTTGACCGGGTTTGCGTTGGCCGGGACGTTGGTATTCGACATTCTCGGCATCACGATGCCGGCGTTCAAGATTGCGGGTGGGATTATCCTGCTGCTGATCGGGATCGACATGGTGCAGGCTCGGCGTCCGGCCACCAACGAGACAGCGGAAGAAGCGAACGAAGGGGCGCATAAAGAGGACATCGGGATCGTCCCGTTAGGGATGCCGATGCTCGCTGGGCCGGGGGCGATTTCGACGGTGATGGTGCTGATCGGCGGCGCGAAGACACCCGTGAAGATCTCGCTGGTGATTCTGGCCTTGGCGATGACGGCACTTTCGGCCTATCTGATTCTGTCGGCCGCGACCCGGGTCCGCAAGCTACTCGGTGAGACTGGGATTCATATTCTAAGCCGGATTATGGGGATGTTGCTCATGGCGCTAGCCGTCCAGTTTATCGTGGACGGCTTAGCGGCATTGGGGTTTGCGATGGCTCGGACTCGCTAGTTAAAACACGTAGCGGAGAGACATTTGGATCTGCCGCGCGGCGGTGGCCGAAGTCACCTTACCGAATGCGGAAGAAGCAAAGTTAGCCGTTGGGTTGCCCATGTTGACGTGGTTGCCGATGTTGAATTTCTCGGTCCGGAACTGGATCATATTGCCTTCCCGTTTGAAGCGGAAGTCTTTCTGGGTAGAGACATCCCAGGTCTGGCGGCCGTCGCCCTGGGTGATAAACGAAGCGGCGATGCCGTAGGTATAGATGGGCTGCAACTGGAAGGCC
>JANODS010000355.1:0-2292 GCA_031412835.1 Acidobacteriota bacterium
TCAGCGCGATGGCCCCGAAGATGATGGCGAGGATGAGGCCGAAGATGCCCCAGGGGAGGGAGAGCCATCGCTGGTGGATCCGCCTGGAGAGCATGTCCATCAGTGTATCGGGCTTTACGGAATCATAAGGATCCCTCGGCATCAGTCTTTATGGCAGTCACTCCCCAACGGCGAAACGCTGCCGTATCTCCGTGCGCTCCATTCCATCGACCTGCTAAGGCCGTCCTCCAAGACTGGACCGCCACCCTCAACAAATAGGCCCCATCTACGTTCGACCCTCCCCCTGACCGCCGAAGAGTCGGCGGAGTTCTACGCCTCCTCTGGACCATCGCCAGCCCACGCGCCGCCGACGAATTCGTCCTCCTCCTCAGCCGCGTCTACGTCACCACCAACCCGCCCTCCGCCTCCTGACTTCGTATAATGAGCAAAACGCTCCCTGGCGTGGTTCCCATGACAAAACTCACTCTCCTCTTCCTCACTCTGGCTCTCACCAGCGCCTGGTCCCAGCGCGTCACCGACCGCCGAACCGCCGATATCCGCGGCGGCGGCGGAGATGGCAAATGCACTATCGAAGTAGAAGTCGATGACGTCGCCGAAGTCGAAATCGTGGGCCGCACCGCCTCCATCCGCACCCTCAACGGTGCCCCCGCTCGCTTCCGCCGCTTCGAGTGCAATCAGGAAATGCCGATGAGACCCAACGATTTCCGTTTCAAGGGAATCGACGGTCGCGGGCGACAGGATCTGATCCGCGGTGCCGACAATGGCGGCCGAGCCGTCATTCGAATCGAAGACAACAAGGGAGGCAGCGAAGGCTACACGTTTGACATCTTCTGGCGCGGTGGCAGCGGCGGCGGATTCAACAGCGGAGGCGGCGGTCGCTACGACGACGGTCGCAACAATAATGGCGGCGGCTGGAATAATAACGGTAACAACAACGGCAACAACGGCGGCAACCGAGGCGGGTGGAACAACGGCTGGGGCGACGGCGGCGGTTGGAATAACAACGGCGACTTCAACTTCAGCGGCGGCCGCCGTGGCAGCGGTAGCTATCGCGACCGCAACGGCAACAACCGCCGACTCGACCAAGCTCGCGTCAACGTGCAAGGCAACGGCAACCTGAACGTCGAATTCCAAACCGACAACGGTCGCTTGGTGTTCACCGGCTCCATTGAACGTCGCCAAGGCCGCCGCATCTATTCCCGAGTCCGCTCCAGCGGCATGACCGGCGAAATGGAACTCGAAATGGGTTCCCAAAACACCGTCAGCCGCATTACCATCCGCGACATTGATCTGAACTGGGCCAATTGAACTATTGATCGCGCCGGTAACAAACCATCCTCCAAACTTGCGGGTCAGCAACTTCTTCGACTTTCGATCCGGTTTCGTGTGTGTTTCACGACAGAAGCGAGTGACGATTGATTCTCAGTTTTGAGGCGATGGGCTATTGATCGGCGGCGTGTGTTTTAGCGCGGGCAGAGGTTCCACGGGTAACGTGAAGAAAACCGTCGTGCCTTCGCCAGGCACTGATTCCGCCCAGATGCGGCCTCCTTGTGCCTTTACGATGCGTCGGCAGATCGCTAATCCAATGCCGGTTCCGGGGTATTGCTCCGCTGAGTGCAACCTCTTGAACGGCGTGAAGATATCCGATGCGTACTTCGGGTCGAAGCCGATGCCGTTGTCGCGTATCGAGCACACCCATACGGTGTCCTTCTGTCCCGCGCTGACGTGGACAGACGGGTTCCGGTCCGGGTGCCGGTATTTCACGGCATTGCTGATAAGGTTTTGAAACAGCCGAACCATTTGCCCCCGATCAACGGGGAGGACGGGCAACGGATCGTGAGTGACGCTGGCGTCGCTTTCCTTGATGGCTTGCTCAAGGTGGGTGAGTGCCGCTTCCAGATCTTCGTCAAGAGCGACAGAACTCGGGCGTTCGATCTCCGTTGCGACGCGCGCGTATGCGAGGAGGTCGTTTACAAGGGAGCTCATTCGACCGGCTCCCTGCACGATGAAATCGAGGAGCCTATCCGCGTCCGCGTCGAACTTCCCCCGGTACCTCCGCGTGAGTAGTTCCGCGGAGACCCTCATGGTGCGAAGCGGCTCCTGCAGGTCATGACTGGCGACGTATGCGAACTGTTCCAGAGCGGTATTGGACTCGGTCAACGAATCCTGCAGTTGTTTGCGGGCTGTTTCGTCACTCATGATTTTCGCGAAGCCGATGAGTGCGCCGTTCTCGTCGCGGAGAGCGTTCATAAAGCCATTGGCAAAAAACTCCGTCCCGTCTTTGTGACGGTG
>JANODS010000356.1:0-2511 GCA_031412835.1 Acidobacteriota bacterium
ATTTCGCGGCGGACGGTTTTGCGCGGGGCGGGATGCGCGGTGGCGCTGCCTTGGCTGGAGTCTCAGCACGCGTTGGCGGACATGCCGCCCGCGTCGGCTTTCCCGAAGCGGTTTGGGACGATGTTCCTGGGTAATGGCATCAACGAAGACCATTGGAGCGCATCGGGCACGGGCGCGGAGATGAAGCTGAGCAAGACGCTGCAGCCGCTGGAGCCATTGAAACAGAAGATCAACGTGATTGATGGCTTGTTCATCAAGGCGTTGACCGGCCAGGGGATTCATCCGGGGCAGACGGGGAGTTTGCTATCGGGGGCGAAGATTTCGCGGGGTGCGATTATCCACTCGGGGACGAGCGTAGACCAGATGATCGCGAATCGGACGGGTGCGGACACGCCACAGTCGAGCATCGTGCTGGCTTGCGAGCAGCCGATGACGGGTTACCACGAGACCAATTTCTCGATGGCGTATAGTTCGCATATTTCGTGGCAGAGCCCGGAGTCGCCGGTACCGGTGGAAGTTTATCCCTCGTTGGCTTGGGATAACTTGTTTGACAACCGGGGTAGCTTGCTGAATATCAGTGTGCTGGATCGGGTGAAGGGCCGGGCGGAGGAGTTAACGAAGCGGATCTCTTCGACGGATAAGAGTAAGTTGGACGAGTATCTGACGAGCGTGCGAGAGGTGGAAAAGCGCGTGGAGGGCATGCGGAAGAGTAAGGACGGGGCCGAGGATGCGGCGAAGGCGAAGAACGCGGTGGCGGCGACGATGGATCGACCGGCGAACGGGTTGCCGGAAGACCTGCGGGATCATGCCCGGCTAATGTGCGACATTATCGCGATTGCGTTTCAGACGAACCGGACGAAGGTGGCTTCGTTGATTATTTCGCGGGACCTTTCGGCGATGTACTATCCGTTTTTGGAAGTGAAAGAGGGCCACCACGCGGCATCGCACAACAATAGTTCAGATGGATACGAGCGGATTGCGCGTTTTCATGTGAGCCAGTTTGCTTACCTGGCGACGAAGTTGGACAGCATGAAGGAGGGTAACGGGACCGTGCTGGACAACACGTGCCTGATGTTCCTTTCGAACCTGTGGATTGGGCGGAAGCACGACAATTTCCGGTTGCCGCTGGTGCTGGCGGGCGGGTTGGGCGGGACACTGGAGACGGGGCGGACGCTGAACTATTTGAAAGAGAGCGATGAGAAGCGGAAGATGTGCAGCTTGTATCTGTCGCTGATGGATCGGTTCGGGGTGAAGTTGGATCAGTTTGGGGACTCGACGACGCGGCTGGAGCGGCTGTAGTGGCTTGTTTTTGTTGCAACTGAGTTGCGTGTTGCGCGATCATTAAGGCAGTGAGTACCAGGGTCTTTTTCTTTCTCTTTTTGACCGTTGCGATGGGGCGGCAGGCTTGGAGCCAGCTGCCGGACGGACAGATAACCGGGTCGGTGCGGGACGAATCGAAAGGGGTGGTTCGGGGCGGCGTCGTCGAGTTGGAGAGCCTGTCGAGCGGCCACAAGCGGAAGACGAAGACGAGTGAGACCGGGCAGTATCTGCTGAATGGGTTGACGCCGGACGTGTATCGGCTGCGGGTTTCGGCGGAGGGGTTCGCGGTGACGGAGTTTCGGCAGCTTGTCGTGAACGTGGGCGACCGGCGGAGTTTGGACGTCACGTTGCAACTGCTGGGCCAGCGGCAATCCTTGACGGTGGTGGATGAATCGCGGGGGGTGGTGGAGACGGCCGCGGTGGCGACGGTGGTGGATCAGCGGTTTGTGGAGAATCTGCCGTTGAATGGGCGGACGTTTCAGAACCTGATCGCGTTGACGCCGGGGGTGGCGCAGACGACGACGACGGCGCGGAACCCGGGGCAGTTTTCCTCGAACGGGCAGCGGACGGCGAGCAATTACTTGACGATCGACGGGGTGAGCGGGAATTTTGGATTGCCGGCGGCACCGGCGTTGGCGGGGAGTTTTGACGGTACACTGCCGGCGCTGACTTCGACGGGCGGGACGAATAGCTTGGTTTCGATGGACGCGATGCAGGAGTTTCAGGTGCAGACGTCGACGTTTGCGCCGGAGTTTGGGCGGACGCCGGGGGCGCAGATTTCGGTGGTGACGCGGTCTGGCACGAACGATTTTCACGGGTCGGCCTCGAACTATTTTCGGAACGACAAGTTGGACGCCAACGATTTTTTTGCTAAGCGAGATGGGTTGCAGCGGGCGCCGATTCGGCAGAACAATTTTGGCGGGGTGATGGGTGGGCCGGTGTTGCTGCCGGGTTTGTACAACGGGAAGAACCGGACGTTTTTTTTCGTTTCCTATGAGGGGCTGCGTTTGCGGCAGCCGCAGTTTGCTTCCGACGCTTATCCGACTTTGGCGGCGCGGGCGCAAGCTTCGCCGGGGAACCGGGCGCTGGTGGAGGCGTTTCCGATTCCGAACCAGGGGGACCTGGGAGGCGGGTTTGGGCGGTTCGCGGCGACGTATTCGAACCCTTCGTCTTTGAATTCGACCGGGGTGC
>JANODS010000357.1:0-3240 GCA_031412835.1 Acidobacteriota bacterium
GCTGTCATCGAATGACCAGACGGAAACGAAAACTGGTCCGGAGGCAATAACTTCGCCCAACAGTGCGACTCAAGGGCGCAGGGCCGCCGACGACCAGCGTACTTCTTCAATCGCAAAAACAAAAAGACGCCAATAAACGCAGCCAAAGTAGCCGCTCCCACTGTGCGGAACCGCCCTTCGTCACCCAGCGCCAGCAGACCGATCGCCAATCCGTACCAGAGCCAGCCGTCGCCGCAGCGCGTCGCGTACACCGATCCGAGCCGCACCCAACGAGGTGCCTGCCAACGGTTGCACCGTCTCATCAATCGATGATCGCGCTCTTCAATGTAGTGGACGACTAAGGCCGCAACACTCATGCGGCCATCGTACAGTCAGAATCTTTACGGGTTCGTGACGAAACTGAAAAACATATGTGAAAGACTATGTTTGTACCTTGAAAACTTCTCCAAAGATCGATTTCATGTTTTTTGACGCCGGCGGTGGCCACCGCGCGGCGGCCACCGCCTTGCAAAAGGTGATCGAAACCCAGGGTCGCCCCTGGGATGTTCGCCTGATTGATTTGCAGGATGTCCTCGACGAATTGGATATTTTCCGTAAACTCACGGGGCTACGGATGGAGGACATCTACAACAAGATCCTCGCGAAGGGCTGGACCCTTGGGTCGACCCAACTCCTGCCCGCGATGCACGCGATTATCCGCCTCTACCATGGGGCGCAGGTTCGCGTTCTGACCCAATACTGGCGCGCCAACCGGCCGCACATGGTCGTCTCACTCGTGCCCAACTTCAATCGCGCCATGTTCCAAGCGCTGCAGGCGGTCGACCCCCAAATTCCCTACGTGACCATCCTCACGGATATGGCGGACTATCCGCCTTCGTTCTGGATCGAAAACCAGTTACAAAGCTTCATCTGCGGCACCGCAAAAGCGGCCGAGCAGGCGCGAGCGACCGCCGCGCCCGGTTCGCCGGTGCATCGTGTTTCCGGGATGATTTTGAGCCCCAGCTTCTACGATGTTCCGTCGGTTGACCGAGACGCCGCCCTCGTACAGCTCGGCTTGCAACCCGGCGTCCCAACCGGATTGGTCCTGTTCGGCGGCGAAGGGTCGCAGAAAATGTTGGACATTTATGACCGCATCGACGCCTCTTCGCTCCGCGTCCAACTTCTTTTGCTCTGCGGGAAAAATACCGGTTTGGCGGACAAGCTCCGGAGGCGATCCGGCCGTATCGCCAAGCACGTCGAGGGTTTCACCAAGGAAGTGCCGAAGTTCATGCGGCTCGCCGATTTCTTCGTGGGAAAACCAGGCCCCGGCAGTGTCAGCGAAGCAATCAAAATGGGCCTTCCCGTCATCGTCGAAAACAACGCGTGGACCCTGCCGCAAGAGCGCTATAACGCCACCTGGGTAACCGAGAACGAGGTGGGCGAGGCCCTGGGAAACTTCTCGAACATCGTTCCGGCCCTGCAACGGATGCTGGAACCGAAGCGGTTCGCGACGTTACGCAAAAACGCGAATGCAATCGAAAACCGGGCGCTGTTCGAAATCCCCGAAATCCTCGAAGAAAAGCTGAAGGCCGCCGGAGCGTCCCTGTAACCACGTACAATTCGGAGGTGCACCGTGTACTCGCGCTCTTCGGAATCGCCGCGGCCCTTTCCGCGCAAGACTTTACCAGTTGGCTGAATAGCCAGGCGCAGCAACTGCTTACAGCGCGCCGGGCCACACTGGCCCCATTGCGGACAAAGGCCGAAGGCCAGGCACGGCAAAAGCTGATGCGGGAGAAGCTACTCCGCGTCATCGGCGGCCTGCCAACTTACACCGGGCCCTTAAACCCGAAGACCTTTAGTAAGTTGGACGCGCCGACACACTCGATCGAGATGATCGCCCTCGAAAGCCTACCCGGCTATTGGATCACCGCCAACCTCTACCTGCCCAAAACGACCGGCAAACACCCGGCGGTCTTGTTCTCGCTTGGTCATTGGAACGAGGGCAAGCCAGCCGCCCAACGCATCGCGGCGAACTTGGCCGCCAAGGGTTTTGTCGTACTGGCCTTCGACCCCATGGGGCAGGGCGAGCGGAGCCAGGCCTTCGACCCGCGCCTCAACCGGGCCCTCGTGCCGGGAGGGGTTCCCGAACACTGGCTCGCCGGAACGCAAGCGATTTTGGTCGGCGAAACGCTGGCGCGATACTTCATCTGGGACGCCAAGCGCGCCATTGACTTCCTGGCGGGCCATCCAGCTGTAGACGCCGAGCGTATCGGAGCGACCGGATGCTCCGGCGGCGGCACCCAAACCACTTACATCTCGGCGCTCGATTCCCGTATCAAGGTCGCGGCCCCGCTCTGTTACATGAACTCATTCGAAGTGCTCTTTGGCGGCTCCATCGGGGACTCCGAACAAAGCCTGCCTAACTTCCTCAGCGAGGGGCTGGACCAAACCGATTACGTCCATCAGTTCGCCCCCAAACCTTGGCTGATCGGGTCAACCGAGGAAGACTTCTTCACCCCGGCGGGCGCCAAAATCGTTTACGAAGGGAGCCGAAGTTTCTACAAGCTCTTTGATGCCGAATCGAACGTGCAATGGATCCTCGGCCCGGGCGGGCACGGTACCCCGCTGGTGGTCCGCGAAGCCGTCTATAGCTGGTTTCAGCAGTGGCTGAACGCCGGGCAGGGTTCGCCGCAAGAGGATCCGAACATCCGCATGTTCGCGAATGAAGACCTCATCGTGACCCCCTCCGGGCAAGTCGCCACCGATTTGAAAAGTCGCGATTTGGTGGAGATCCTGCGGGCCCGCCGTCAGGAGCGGATGCGCAAGGGCGACCTGGCGGTCGAAGTCCAAAAGCTGGTCCGCCCGCTGGCAACCGCGCCCGCGATGAAGGGAACCGAAGAGACGTTTACCTTCGAGCCCGAACCCGGCGTGGTCGTAACCGGGCACCTTATCCGGCCCGCGGGAACGGCAAGATTGCCCGGCGTCGTGCACGTGGAAACCGGGCCCAAACTTTCGGATCGCGCCAAGGAAATTGCGGCGGCCGGGGCGGTGGTGTTGGCGATTGTGCCCCGAGGGTTGCCCGCGCCGCGCGAATACGCCGAGTACGGCGACTGGATGGCCGCCACGCGGAGTTGGATGATCGGCCGCAATCTGGCGGGGATGCGGGGGCAGGACATCGCAGCGGCCGTGAAACTTCTCGCCGCCCGAGCCGACGTCGCCCCCGGCCCGATCCGGGGAGTCGCCGACGGCACCGCCGCCGTG
>JANODS010000358.1:0-4486 GCA_031412835.1 Acidobacteriota bacterium
ACTTACAGTATTTGCAGCATAGCACTGCCGGACGGGTAAGTTAGTGGATGGGGCCGAGCAGGGTTCGGAGGTGCCTTGGATTTGGGACGTGGCGGTGAGGAGCCGACTTCGACGAAGGCGGCGACCGCGGCTTGGCCGCCGGGGCGGCGGATTTCGCGGCGGCGGTGGCGGCCGGCGAGTTGTCGTTGATCTTGGGGGCAGCGAATACGGGGAGGCAGAGCGGAGTATCGACCAACGCGGGAAAAATTAGAGTCGAGTCTGGAGCCGCGGAATTTACTTGCGAGTTGGGCGAACCGATGATAGGTTCAAGGTGTAGGTGGGAACTGGAGGCGCGGAATGGAAAGCGTGTCGGGTGAGTTGCTGATGGTCCGGGTGGGAGTAGAGGCCCGAGATCTGGAAGATGTATTGGAAACACTGGCCGGTTTGGATTTTCCGGTGAATCCCGAACTGGTCCCGTGCGGGGCGGTAACGATGATCGAGTTTCCGGCTTACGCGCACCAGTTAGCGGAGATTTACTTAGTATTACCGGAGCACGCTCAGGTAGAAGCGATATCCATGTTAGTGGAGATAGGACGTTAGGCCTAAGCTTCTCCGCAGCGGCGGGCAGCCATTTTTCGGCGGAGGGCGTTCATCAGGCGGGCTTCGACGTCGTTGGGAATGGATTGGGGCTCCACTCCTTTAAAGACCTGCATGGTTTTTTTGCAGGTATCGACGACGACCCAGCAGTTGGGGCATTCGTTGATGTGCTTGTCGAGTTGCGCACGCAAGACGGCGTCGGTTTCTTCGTCGAGGAAGTCAGTGAGTTCGGTGAGAAACTCTTTACATGTAAGCAAGCGTGTCGTCTCCTTTGCGCTTGAAGACTTTCGTGAGGCGCTCGCGTAATTGTAACCGGGCCCGAAGCAGCCGACTTTTTACGGCGGGAACGGAGAGTCCGAGGGCTTCGGCGGTCTCTTCGGTCGAGAGTTCTTCGACATCGCGGAGGTGAAAAACGGAGCGGAAAGATGGTTTTAAGTTTTGGACGGCTTCGTCGAGAATCTGCCGGAGTTCGGCTTGGCCGTACTTTTGTTCGGGGTCGCCGTCCCAGACGGCAATTTCGCGAGTGACCTGTTCTTCGCCGGTATCGATTTCCTCGTCGAGGGAGACCGTTTTGTCGCTGCGGCGTTTGCGCAGTTTCATGAGGGCTTCGTTGACGGCGATGCGGACGATCCAGGTGTAAAACTTTGAGTCGCCGTTGAAGCGGTCGAGGTGGGTATAGGCCTTGAGGAAGGCTTCCTGGAGAACGTCTTCGGCGTCCTCGTCGTTCTGGGTGATGTTTTTCGCGAGACGGAAGATTTTGCGATCGTAGCGGCTGACGAGGGCGGTAAACGCGGTGTCGTCGCCTTGGCGAGCGAGATCAACCAGTGCGGCTTCGTCGAAAATGTCCGGCCCGTTGGCGGTTTCCATTCGAGATCCTTTATGATACCAGCCGAGGCAAGGGTTGGGGACTGCGGCGAGTGGGGCCAAACCGGTCATATGCTACTCTGATGTTAATTCTGCTCCTTTGGATTCAGCCCTTTGGGCTGGGTTCCCCCGCAGTCAAAACCTCATGTCCAGTATTGTGATCACGCTGCCGGACGGCAGTCAAAAAAGCGTCCCGACCGGGTCGCGCCCCTTAGACGTGGCGAAGGCGATTAGCCAGCGGTTGGCCGATGATGCGATTGTCGCCAAGGTGAACGGCGAGATGTACGATTTGACGCGGCCGCTGGAAGGCGACGTCAACTTGCAGATTTTGACGACCCGGGACGCGGAATCGCTGGAAGTGTATCGGCATTCGACGGCGCATTTGCTGGCGGCGGCGGTGCTGGAGATTTGGCCGGATACGCAGTTGGGGATTGGACCGCCGATTGAGAACGGCTTCTACTATGACTTCGACAAGGCGGTGCCGTTTGTGCCCGCCGACCTCGAGGAAATCGAAGCCAAGATGTGGGAGATTCAGGCGCGGGATCTGCCGTACGAGCGGATTATGACCGAGAAAGAGGCGGGGCTGAAGCAGTACGCCGATTTCTGGATGAAGAGCGAGTTGATCGCCGAGCGGGCGGGCGAAATTTTCAGCGAATATACGCTGGGGCCGAAATTCATCGATTTTTGCCGGGGGCCGCATGTGCCTTCGACGAAGAAGATCAAGGCGTTCAAGCTGTTGAATTTGGCGGGCGCGTATTGGAAGGGCGACGAGCACAATAAGCAGTTGCAGCGGATTTACGGGACGGCGTTTTTCAGCAAGAAAGAGCTGGAAGAGTTTATCGTTCGGCAGGAAGAAGCCAAGCGGCGGGACCATCGAAAATTGGGCGCGGAGCTGGACCTTTTTAGCATTCAGGAGTTGGCGGGTCCGGGATTAATTTTCTTCCATCCGAAGGGTGGAATTATTCGGAAGACGCTGGAAGACTGGATGCGGGAAGCGTATTTGGCGCGGGGATATTCCTTGGTCTACACGCCGCATGTGGCGCGGCGGGACCTATGGAAAGTTTCCGGGCACGCGAACTTCTATAGCGAGAACATGTTCACGCCGATGGAGTTGGACGATGCCGAATACCAACTGAAGCCGATGAACTGTCCGTGCCACATTTTGATTTTTGCGAATTCGCCGCATAGTTATCGGGATTTGCCGGTGCGGCTGGGCGAGTTGGGAACCGTGTACCGCTATGAGCGGAGCGGGACGATGCATGGGTTGCTGCGGGTGCGTGGGTTTACGCAGGACGACGCGCATATTTTCTGCACGCCGGAGCAGATTGAAAGCGAAGTCGTGTCGTGCCTGGAGTTTGCGATCCATACGCTGAACACGTTTGGGTTTACCGAGTACGAGGCGGAGCTTTCGACGTGGGACGGCGGGGCGAGCGGCAAGTATGACGGGACGCCGGAGCTTTGGGCCTTGGCCGAGAAGGCTTTGTTTCAAGCGACTGAAAAAGTCGGCATGAAAGCGAAGCTGATGAAGGACGAAGCGGCGTTTTATGGACCAAAGATTGATGTGAAGCTGGTGGACGCGATTGGGCGGAAATGGCAGCTTTCGACGGTGCAGTTCGACTTCACTTTGCCGCAGCGGTTCAAGCTGGAATATACGGCCGAGGACGGCAAGAAGCATCAGCCGTTGATGGTGCATCGGGCGCTGTTCGGAAGTGTCGAACGGTTCTTCGGGATCCTGATCGAGCACTACGCCGGGGCATTTCCGGTGTGGTTGGCTCCGGTGCAGGTGACGGTGTTGCCGATTACGGATAAGCAGCTTGATTACGCCAAGGAAATTGTGGCGAAGTTGGAGGCGGATGGCGTGCGAGTGACGCTGGACGACCGGAACGACAAGGTGAACGCGAAGATACGGGATGCGCAGTTGCAGAAGATTCCGTACATGTTGGTGGTGGGCGGACGGGAGGCCGAGAACGGAACGGTTTCGGTGCGGCACCGGAAGCAGGCCGATTTGGGCGTGAAGCCGCTGGACGAGTTTAGGGCGCATGTGAAGGCTCTGATTTCGTCGCGGGCGACCACGGAATAGTTGGGGCTTGTGGCGTGGATTCTGGCGGCGTTGCTGGCGGGGTCGATCGTTTACTGCGGCATGATCGTGGTGGCCGCCCGGAGATATCGGGCGGCTCGGCATGTGGGCGTGGGCGACGAGCCGGTGAGCATTTTGAAGCCGCTGGCGGGTTTGGACGAGGGCCTGGAAGAGAATCTGCGGAGTTTTTTCGAGCAGGATTATGGGGATTTTGAGATTTTGTTCGCGGTGCGAACGGCTGGGGACCCAGCTTACGCGTTAGTAGAAAAGCTGCGAGGGGAGTACCCGGGAGTGCCTGCGAGGGTGATTCTGACGGGGGAGCCGCCGTGGCCGAATGCGAAGGCTTTTAGTTTGTCGCTGATGATGGAGCAGGCTCGGCATGAGCTGCTGATCATGAGCGACTCCGATATCCGCGTGACGCCGGCGATGGCCCGCACCATTGCTGGAGAGTTCGCAGCGGATCGTAGACTGGCCGTGACGACTTGCCCTTATCGGGCGGTCGCCGGCCGGTCGTTTTGGTCGCGGTTGGAGGCGATCGGGATGAATACGGAGTTTTGGGGCGGGGTGATGGTGGCGCGGATGTTGGAGGGGATGCGGTCCGCGGTGGGCCCTACGATTGCGGCGCGGCCGCCGCCGATTCGAGAGGTGGGGGGGTGGGAGTTGCTGCAACAGTACTTGGCGGAGGATTTCGTACTGGGGAGCGTCGCGGCGGAGAAGGGGTTGGGGGTGGGGCTATCGAGTTATGTGATTGAGCACCGGATTGGGAGCGAGAGTTTTGCGAAGAACGCGGCGCACCGGATTCGATGGAACCGTTCGACGCGGCGTTCGCGACCGGCGGGATTTGTGGGGCAGGTGTTTACGAATCCGTTGCCGATTGGGCTGGCGCTGGTGGCGGCGCGGCCGGAGTGGTGGCCGGTGTTAGTCGTGGTGGCTTTGGTGCGGAGTTGGGCGGGTTGGGCGACGGCGGAG
>JANODS010000359.1:0-1189 GCA_031412835.1 Acidobacteriota bacterium
ACCGCGGCCGGCGGTGGCGGGTGGGGTTGCGGGAGGCGGAGATGGAATTGAACGCTCCGCTGGGCTTTTCGTCGTATGCGACGGTGGGCGGGCTGAGGAGGGTGGAGTATCGACGGCTGGACGCTATATAATTTTGGGAGCGACGGCTGCGATGGCCGCGCGCGAGGAGCCCCATGAATAGGCGTTACTTCATCTTTAGTTCGACGGCGTTGGCCGCTCAAACGGTGCGTCCGGCGAAGAGTGCGAACGATACGGTTCGCGTTGCCGTCGTTGGTTGCGGCGGTCGTGGCAATAGCCACATGAGCGCGTGGACGTCTCAGAAAAACGTGGAACTGGCGGGACTGGTGGACGTGGACGATTCGCATTCGGAGCGATTTGTCGGGGCATTGCAGAAGAAGGGGAAGACGGCTCCGCCGGTGTTCCGCGACATCCGCAAGGTTCTCGAGGACAAGAATATTGACGCGGTCTCGATTGCGAGCCCGAACCACTGGCATACGCTGCAGACGATTTGGGCTTGCCAGGCGGGCAAGGACGTCTACGTCGAGAAGCCTTGTTCGCATAACGTGTTTGAGTCCAAGCAGATTGTAGCGGCGGCGCGGAAATACGACCGGATGGTGCAGATGGGTAGCCAGAGCCGGTCTTCGCCGGCGCTACAGGAAGCCGTGCAGAAGATGAAGGAAGGCGAATTCGGCGAAATCTACATGGCGCGGGGATTGTGCTTTAAGGCGCGGAACACGATTGGCAAGACGCCGGTGGAAGCGGTGCCGCCGGGTGTGGACTACGACATGTGGACGGGTCCGGCGCCGATGCGGCCATTTACGAAGAACCGGTTCCACTATAACTGGCATTGGTTCTGGGACACCGGCAACGGCGACTTAGGTAACCAGGGCATTCACGAAGTGGATATTGCGCGTTGGGGACTGGGGGTTACTCATCCGACGCAGGTGAGCGCGATGGGTGGTAAGTTCATGTTCGACGACGATCAAGAGACGCCGAATACGATCACCGCTTCTTACGAGTTCAAGGTGGGCGAGAAGACGAAAATGATGACGTTCGAAGTGCGTCACTGGCTGAGTAACCACGAAGCCGGGATCGGTGGCGATCGGGCCGGGAATACGATCGGCAATACGTTCTATGGGTCGGAAGGGTACTTAGTCATCGATAACTACAATAAGTACTATAGCTTTAT
>JANODS010000360.1:0-1660 GCA_031412835.1 Acidobacteriota bacterium
GCCGAGAAAAGTTGCGTAAAATCTTGGTCGCGCCAGACGAGGTCGGCGACCATGCGGCGCGTCTCTTCGGTCATCGCGACAGTGAGCTCCGACGAGTACATGGGGAACTCGCCGCGTTCTTTCACGGCGTCGAGGAGTTGATCGAAACGAAGCCACTCGGCGACGAACTCGTCGACGGTGGTTTTCGCGCGAGGGGACGTCAGAAGCCGCCAGGCTTGCTTCTCGACGGCCTCGCGGGTGTTCAACTCCCCCCGAGCGGCGGCGCTTAGAAGTTCGGCGTCGGGCATGGAGTTCCAGAGAGCGTAGGAGAGACGGCTGGCGGTCTCGTAGGGCCGCCAACTCGGCTCCGCTCCGTTCTCGGTACGGAGGAGAAAGTTCGGCGATTGCAACATCGCTTCGAGAGTCAATTGCGCGCCGCCGAGGAAGCTCCTCTCGGTCAGAAACAGCTTTTCATAGCGGGCGAATTCCGCTTCGAGCAAGGGTCGGCGGAAGGCTTTGGCACCAAACGACCGAAGGAACTTTTGGCGGCAAGCTGCGTCCTGGGTTTTGCAGGGGATGAGGCCGTGGGTATCGCCGCCGCGGAAGGCCGAACGAGCCAACTTCTCGGCGGCCGCACCGTAGGCTTCGGCGAGCAGTGGCGAAATGGATTGCGATTGGAACTGATTGCGGTAGCCTCCGACGAAGTCTTCCGGGGGGAACTGGTCGGCGACACGGCTATCATCGCCGAGGAGATCGCGGGCCGTGTTGTTGTATTGCAGGTGGGTCAGGCGGCGCAGGACGGGCCGCGCTTCGAACTTGCGTTGCCCGAGCAGGAAGCGGTCATCCGGCTTCGTATGGCTGGCGAGGTAATCGATCCAAGTGCGGAGGGTGGCTTCTTCCGCCGAGCCTGGGTTGATCTTCAGGCCGCCCCCATGAGCCACTCGCCGGGTGGGTTTGTTCAGTAATAGCGATTTCGAAAGGTCGGCGCGATCGATCAGGATGTGCAGTGACTTCCCGAAGAGTTGAAGCTCCTCGGCACCGGCACCTTCTTCCGGCAGACGGAAGCGCGTTCCGCTGGCCACCCCGTTTGAACTGTGGCAGTTCTGGCAGCCACTTTTTTCAAGCGCGGGAAGCACCTTGGCGGTGAAGTAGGTCTCGTTTGGCGTGTTGACGCTCTTCTGGCTGAGGAGCAGAAGCAGAGAGGCAGTAACGATGAAGGTCCGCAGGATCACTGCCCTTATATTAGTAGTTTTTAACGACGAACGCTAACCAGGGCCTGCGTGGCCACGTACGCGTTCAACATCTCGTCGCTTAGCTCAGCCTCGCTTGGATAACGAACACGGGCGACGGGGTGGGGGTGATCGATTCGAGCGCGAAGCCGTGAGCGCTGAGGAGCGCTGTCCATTCCGGGATGGTGCGTTCCTTGCCACCGCACATCACCATCATGTTGATGTCCATGATGCGAGCCGGGATGGGCAGGTCTTCTTCCGGCACCACCTGCTCGACGATCAGCAATTGGCTCGACGGTTTCGCAGCGGCTCGAATCGTATCGAGAATGCGGCCGGCGTCGACATCGTTCCAATCGTGAAGAATGAACTTCATCATGTAGGCATCGGCACCGGCGGGGACGGTGGAGAAGAAGTCGGCGGCAACCGCTGTAGCGCGACTGGAAAGGCCTTGC
>JANODS010000361.1:0-14929 GCA_031412835.1 Acidobacteriota bacterium
CTAGAACTGGGTGCCGTGACCGATAGTGTTTCGGTGACGGGCGAATCGCCCATCCTCGAAACCAGCACGGCAAGCCTGGGACAAGTGGTGGACAACCGGATGATCAGCGAGATGCCGCTGGCGGGGCGGGGCGTCAATTACCTGATGCAGCTTTCGCCGGGGGCGGTTTCGACGAACGCACCGATGCACGGGTGGCTGCCGCAGGCGCGGGGGTCGGTATCTGACGTGGCCGTGGCAGGGACACGCACGCGGTCGAGCGAGTTCACGCTGGACGGGATTCCAAACATGGATGGAGACGGCGTGATCGCCTTCCAGCCGCCGCCGGAGATGATTCAAGAGTTTCGGGTGCAGACCGCGGCTTACGATGCCTCCTTGGGCCGATTTGCGGGGGCGAGCGTGAACATGGTTTTGAAATCTGGTTCCAACGCTTATCACGGGACTTTGTGGGGTTCTCACTTGAGCCGCCCGCTGATGACCCATCCGTTCTTCATCAACAGCAACTTGTAGAACACGGCGACGGATCGGCCAGGGGAAGTGGCGGCTTGTGAATCCGACGGAAAACGGTGATCCGGCCAAATAGGAGCTATACGACTGGGAGCGAGATCCGGGGCAGAAGCAGAACCTGGCGGCGGAGAAGCCCGAAGTTGCCGTGCACTTGCGGAGGGAGTACGAAAAGTGGTGGGAGGTGAGCGCCGCGCGGGCTCAGCATGACGTGCGCATGGTGCTGGGGAACGCAAAGGCGAATCCGGTGACGCTGAGCAGCCACGACCGGCGCAGCCCGGGGGCGCAGTCGGCATGGAACCAGCGGCAGATTCGACAAGGGCAGCAGGCGAATGGCCGGTGGCTCGTGGAGGTTGAGCGGGCTTCTGAATACCAGATTGAGTTGCGGCGGTGGCCTATGGAGGTGGCCTATGGAGGTTGACTTGCCGATCACGGCAGGATAGATCGACGCGCAGCCGAATCGCGAGCAGGTGCCGGGCACGGCCCTGCCGATTGCGAAGGCCCGGTTGGAGATTGGTTCGGTGGCGGAGAGCGTAGCGGTCGCGTCGACGGACAAGGCGGCGACGTTTCGGGTGCGAATGGAGACGGGTGCGGCGGAGTTGAAGACTTGGTTCCTGGCCGAGGACAAGTCGGAATGGGGAGCCTGTTATGAGTACGTTTCGGGGCCGGGGTGAGGATCGTACACAATGATTCGCTTCTAGAATTAGTTGGAATTTATGACGAGAGAGATGGCACGCTTTGGCACAAGGTGACGCTGCGGTGGGCGGCGGCCAGGGGCCGGTCTGGTGAGAGCCGGGCCGACCACTGGTTTATGTGATGCGGGACGGAACGTTAATGGCCGTGAGCTATCCGGCGAAAGGCGACTCCTTCCCGGCGGGAAACGTTTGGTTGGAATGGCAGTCGCCAAAGAGAGTATCGGGGGGCAGGTCGGGCGTTAGGGTGTGGCGTTAGGGTGGCGTTGCGTTGGGCGAGGGACGAGAGCGAGTCGGCGGAGGCGACGATTCGGAGGGAGGCGCAGCCAACGGCGGTGGGCTCGCGGTGTTGATGGATGCGACGTGAGTTGATGTCGATGACCCAATATTCGGGGATTCCGGCGCGGGCGTAGAGTTGGGCTTTGGGGCTGAGATCATGATCGAGGGTCGAGTCGCTGACTTCGACGATCAGATCGAGGTCAGGGGGCATGGGTTGTGGGTCAGTTGGTCGGCGGATCGATTTACGACGGTGATTTCGGGCTCGGGTTCGCTGGTGGGGTTGTCTTCGTGGGGCTACGTTGATGCCGCAGGTGGGGAGGATCTGATCGGTGGGGAAGGTGCTGCTTATGGACTTGCGGGCGCGTGAGGTGGCGGGCGCTTCCATGACGGCAGGCATGTTCGTAGTTTGACACTCACACAGGGGCGGGTGGGTTATGCTGGTCTGATTCAATGCTGATCAAGATACTTTTCTGGCTTCTGGTGGCGGTTGACCTGGGGGCGATGGGTTTGTTTTTGTTGCTGGGTTTGGCGGCGGCGGGGCCATCGCATACCAACCCACTTTCGGTGGTGTGGTGGATGGCGATTTTGCCGGGGATCGTGTTAGGGGTGGCGATCCTTCTGTTTGTGTTTGGGAACTCCTGGTTGTTGCGAGCACCGGCCTTTTTGGTTGCGGCGGCTCCGCTGCTGATGCTGGTGGTGTGGGATACGACCGAGACGATGAAGTTGAACCAGTTCAAAGACAAGGACGGCGTGGTCACGAATTTCGCTGGGGGGGCGATGCAGGAGCTAGAAAAGGCGATCATGCGGGACGACGCGCCGGCGGTGGGCAGGTTGGCTAAAGGGGCTGATCTGAACCAAACGGGGGTTAGCGGTAGCGGGGTGCTGGTGGTGGCGCTGCGACAACTGGGCAAGACGGGCGGGTCGCCGGACGTGTTGCGGGCGCTGTTGGCAGCGGGGGCGAATCCGAATCCAAAGACGGGCGAGCGGCCATTGGTGATGGCGTTGCAAGTGAGCCAGAAGGCGGGGTTAGAGCCGGTGAAGTTGTTGTTGGCCGCGAAGGCAGATCTGAATGCACGGAGCCAGTTTGGCGAGCCCGTGTTTTTTGGCGGGGTGGGCATGGGGGTGGATCCGGCGGTGCTGCCGCTGCTGTTGGAGGGCGGGGCGGATTTGTCGGCGAAGTCAGCAGGCGGGAAGGATCTGCTGGCGGCGGCGGCGATGATTCAGAACTGGGCGGCGGCGCTGGTTTTGTTGCAACGCGGGGTGCGGGCGGCGGACGAAGATCGATTCCGGGAACAGGTGCGGTCAGCGACTGAGGCGAGTTACCCGCAACGGGGGTTGAATGAGTTAGTGGCTTATTTAAAGCAACAGGAGAATTAAGTTGAACGATAAGTTTCTCGAAGAGTCATTGGCGATTTTAAGTCGGACGCCGGTGGTGTTGGATGCCCTATTGCGGGATTTGCCGGAGGGGTGGACGGAGGCGACCGAGGGGCCGGGAACGTGGAGCCCCTATGCGGTGATGGGCCATTTGATCCACGGGGAGGTGGCGGATTGGATGCCTCGTTTGGAGATGATTTTGGAGTTCGGGCCGAGTCGGACGTTTGCGCCGTTTGATCGGGAGGCGCAGTTCGAGCTGGTTGCGAGGAGGCCGTTGGGGGAGATGTTGGAAGAATTTAGGGCGTTGCGGCGGGATGGGTTGGGGCGACTGTTGGCGTTGGATTTGCAGGCGGAGCAGTTGGCGTTGACGGGGACGCATCCGGCGTTTGGGGCGGTGACGGTACGGCAGCTTTTGGCGACTTGGACGGCGCACGATTTATCGCATTTGGTTCAGATTAACCGGGTGATGGCGAAGCGATATCGGGATGAAGTGGGGCCGTGGGCGGCTTACCTGTCGGTGATGAAATAGGGTTTGATGGAGAGATGGTGACTGGCGCGTTTGTCAACCGGAAACAGCTTGAAGCGGAGATACAGCAGGCGATTGGCAAGCTGGGTCCAGAGGTTCTCAATGTCTTCTACAGCTTTGAGGATGACTCGACGGGGGAGCCGTCTATTTTCTTTCGGATCGTTTTGGCGGACGAGTCGGTTCAGAAGGACTCGCTGGCGAAAACGACGGGTAACATTAGAAAGTTTCTTTTCGAGGAGATCGAACCAGCGGACAATTGGGGACTCCACGCCTACTTTAATTTCCGCACCCGTTCTGAGCAAGAGAGGCGGTTCGACCCGAGGTGGGCGTAAGTAGCCTATCCTGACGACCTACTGAGCTTGGCTCGCATGTTGGTCAGTATGGAGTCAGCGAACCAGGCCAACCTTCGCCGGGCAGTACCGACGGCCTACTACGCCATTTTTCATTTGTTGATTTCGGAAGCGACGGCGAACTGGGCAAACATCGAAGCCCGGGCAACATTAGGAAGAGGCTTTGACCACGGTACGATGAAGGCCGCATCGGATCGGATCAGAAGAAGCAACGTGTTTTCCTACGTCGGGGAAGATCCGCTGATTGTATCCAGCCTGCGGACGGTAGGGCAGACCTTTTTCAGTCTGCAAGAAGGTCGGCGTTTCGCAGACTACAATTTTGTCAGCGAATTGGATCGGTTCGATCCATTGGATCAGGTGGCGTCGGCCGAAGAGCTTTTCGCACTGTGGCCGTCGATCCGTCAAGCTCAGATTACGCAGGATTATCTGGTTTCGCTTTTCGTAAAGACGCGTTAGGGAACCAGGCGGTGGAGGAGGAGGGCGGCGCGTTTGGCTTGTTTGGGTAGGCTGGCCAATTCGACCGACTCACCGACGGCGTGGCTGCCGGCGCCGACAACACCGAGGCCGTCGAGGCAGTCGACATAGGCGGCGATGTAGGAGATGTCGCCGGCGCCACGAAGCATGGGGTCGAGCTCGAGGATTTCGCCGAGTTTGGCGGCTTGGCTGGACTCGCTGAGGAGTTTGAGCAAGCGGCGGTTGCCGGCGGTGGGAGGCATGGGGTCGCCGCCTGATTCGAAGGTGATTTCGGACTTGGTGCCGGGGAGGCTGCGAGCGACGATGGCGTACATGCGGTCTTTCATGCGGCTGACCTGTTCCTGGGAGAGGGCGCGGATTTCGCCCCGGGCGAGAGACTGGCCGGCGATGATGTTGGGTTTGCCGTCGACGGTGGCGGCACCATCAGCGTCGGCCTTGACGGAGCCGCCGCCGAGGAGGAGGCCGACGTTGAAGGTCATATTGGGTTCCTTCAAGGTCTGTTCAAAGGCGGCGATGATACGGCTGATTTCGTAGATGGCACCGAAGCCGGCACCGGGGGAGAAAACTTGGCCGGAGTGGCCGACTTTGCCGGTGGAGCGGAGTTCCCAGCCGGTGTAGCCGCGGCGGGCGGTGGTGGCGTAGTCGTGGCCTACGCCTTTATGGCCGCCTTCAAAGCTGAGGGCCGCGCGGGCTTGTTTGGCGAGGGTGACCATTTCCTGGCGGGAGTAGTTCGGTAGAGCCGAGTCGCGACCGGGGGCTTCTTCGTCGCCAGTGAGCATGATGGAGAGGGGGAGACGCCCGAGTTGGCCGGCTTCCTTGAGACCCTGCAGCGCGGCGAGGATGACGACGACGCCGCCTTTCATGTCTGAGGTGCCGGGGCCGACAGCCCCGGAGCCTTTGCGTTCAAAACGCTGGAAGGGGCTGGAGGGTTCGAAGACCGTGTCGATGTGGCCGATGAGGAGGATTGGTTTGCCGCCGTTGCCTTTGTGTTCGGCGATGAGATGGGGGCCGCGCTTGACGGCGTCCATGGGTGAGAGGCGCGTCGTGAAACCGAGGGCTTCGAATTCGCGTTGGAGGAGTTCGGCGACGGTACGGACGCCGGGGGGGTTGAAGGTGCCGGAGTTGAGGTTGACGAGCTTTTCGAGAAGTTCGATGGAGGGTTGGGACTGTGTTTCGACCGCGGCGAGGATGGCGGTTTCGGCGGGGGAGAGGGTGAGATTCTGGGCCGGGAGGAAAGCGGCGGAGAGGGCGATGAGAGCGATAGCGCGCATCGCTTCAGGGTAGCAGAGGATTGGTCCAGCGCTGCTCGAGGGCCCGTCCGATGCGGCGGTCGGGAACAATCCAGAGGAGGGCGACGACAGAGTAAATCCTGTTGGAGATCCAGGGATTGCGGAAGGCGAGGGGGATAGTGGCGAGGTAGAAGAGAAGGCTGAGCTTGCCCGTCCAATCGCGTCCGAGGGCGCGGGCGAGGGGGGCGCGTGCCAGCACTATGGTGGCCGCGGCCCGCGATGCCGGCCAAATGCGCTCTGCGGTGGGAGCTTGGGTTCATTAACGGGATTGACACGCAAGACCCCGCATTCGAAACTGTTCGTACGACCTTCTTAGAAAGTCCGGGATGGTGGCGCGCCCCGGACTCAGTACATGGTGAAGCGGCGGCTTCGCGAAGCCGGTTTACCGGCCCCGAATCGCTCGTCGCTTCACATGCCGTCCAGAAGTTTGCCCGCGTCTCAAGAACCATCGCCGCTTCTGGTCGGTTCGTAGGGAAGGCAAGGGAAGCCCACGTTTTGGTGGACGGCCGCAGGCGGTCCTGGGGACTCTTTTGTTGAGCCGGTTTTTGTCGGGCAGGGCACGTTAGAGAGATTCTCGCGGTAATCCAATCAGATAGGTTGCCGGCAGAAATCCTTTACTCTTCAACTCTCCGACATCCCACTTATGAGTTTCCGAAAGTTCTTCTGTCATAGTTGTCAACTCCGCGATAGTATACGTCCTTAGGCATGACACAATTCCATCCCAAGTCACCACGAACGGGATCAGGGGAATGAAATACGTAAACAACAGTCGGCTCCATGTGACAGGTCTTATTGCTGGTGTTACTAGCATTACTGTTACTGTCGAGAGAAGCATTGCAAGAATGTATAAAGGGGATCGTTTAGTAAGTTCGAACAACGCGATGGGAACTTTCTTGGCTGCGGCGTCAGCCAAGATGGCCCTCGCGGCCTCCGGCGGAAAGTGATGAAACGAGGTGAATAGTGTCCTAAAACCTATCAGTTCTGTTGGAACGGCTAGCGCGTCCACGGGTTCCGGAAAGTATGTCGCTCCCTCAGGCAACTGCGCCATTGCCCCGCCATTCGGGAACCGGTCAGTCAAGGTTACAGTGCCGTTCCATCCATTTGTTCTTAGTGCGGGAAGCAGCGTTCGCCACGGTCCGCCACCGCCAGCGCAGACATCAGTGACGCGCTCTGCACCGCTCTTTTTCAACGCGTCGGCCAACAGGGAAATCATTGGACCATAAGAATCGGCCAATTGAATAGCTGTTCTTAAGTAGTCCGTCACTCCATCACGAACCACGACTGGCATCCAGTCCTGATCTTCGAGTTCAAATAGATGTAAGCGACGCATTGATTCCTGTCTCGGCCCCTTTCTCCCAAGCCTCTTAGTTATCTTCGGCGGAATGGCCATAGAACTTTAGTCCCATTCCTTGCGAGATTCGGGCACTCCGTGTTTTTCCAGAACTTCCACGGCTAGGCGTCTCGCTCGGCGCAAACGAGCTTCGCGGTATTCTGCGCAAAGGAGAAGCTCGATAGGTCTGTCGCGTTGGCGGCTGCGGCAATATCAATCCCGCAGCTTAGGAGGCGGCTCTACCTCAGCGCCACACCGCCTGAGAACTTCCCGCTACTCAACATTCCGACGAATATCGAGATCGAACTACTGGTAGAGCGCGGTGGGAAGGGCGGTGAGGAGGAGGAAGACGAGGGTCGCGGCGGGTCCACTCAATGATTTCTTTAAGGTAACAGTGGTGTCCGGCGTGCATAGACGAGAACCGGATTGGTGAAGGAGCGGCTGGGCATGCAACCCGTTTCCGTCTGGGGGGAGCCAAACTGGCGAGGTCGGCTCCGCGGGGTTACCAACTGATTTCGACGAGGGAGACGGCCTGGCGAGGGAGAGGAAAGTCCAGTTGGAGGGCGCCTTTGATGGCGGTACGCCATTCGGGAGAGCCGAGCATTTGGAGCTGGCCGGCGGCTTCGAGTTGGGTGTATTGAGAGGCAGTGGGTTGTTGGGGCGAGCCCATCGCCTGCCAGGCGCTGTAGGAGTTGCTATGTCTTTGGTCGATGCGGTAGTGCCGGATTTGCACGCGTTTAGCCGTCAAGGGGAGGCCGGTGACCGTCGTTTTTACCGCTGCCGCGGTTGCGGGGAGGTCGTCGTCGTGATAGTTCCAAGCCATGACGTGGACGGCTCGTTCCGCGCGGCTAGCGACGGCGTTGATATCGGCTTGAGATTTTACGCCGCTTTTGACCATGTCAGCCAGCGGCAGGGCGCCGGAGCTTTGCACGTGCAGGCGCTGGCCGCTCATCATGCCGAACATGCGGAAGACGTTTAGCACGGGTTTGTCGATGCCGTTGGTGGCGAGGTCGCGGAAGCCATCGAAGAAGGGTTGGTTTTCGAACTCGAAGGCCCAGGTGACGGCACCTTCGAAATTGACGCCGTGCTTGACGGCGAGTTCGTGTTTGCGGGCGAAGGTGGCGGCGGTGTAGCTGGAGTACATGGTGCCGTTGCGATAGCCGTTTTGGGGGTGGAAGCGGACAGAACAGGCGGCGCAGCCTTCCGGATCGGACTCGCCGATGATGATGGGGAGGCGCTTCAGAGTGGGGAACGACGCGACGATGCCGAAGCCGATGTCGAAATCGCCCATCTGGAATTCGCTGCCCATTTGGACGCGATTCTCGATGAACTTGGGGCGGCCTTTGGCGTGGAAGCTAATGTAGTCGAGCGGCGAGCCAATCTTGCCGGTGGCGTAGTTTTTGCCGGTGACAACGTGTTGAAGAAAGTCGCGGAGGAACTTGGCGGCCTTTTCGTTTTTGGGTCCTGTGGTGGTGGGGCCACCGATGCGGATGGCAGGGAGAGCTCGCTTGACGGCATCGGCGGCGTGGTCGTAGACTTCAAAATACTGCTCAGGAGTGCCCTGCCAATAGCCAATGTCGGGCTCATTCCAGACCTCCCACCACCAACTGGCGACTTCGTCGCGGCCGTAGCGTTCGACGCAATGTTTCACCCATTGGTAGACGAGTTCTCCCCATTTTTTGTGATCCTTAGGGGGATGGGCCCAGCCGGTGAAGATGCGATTGTAAGTCTTGTCCGGGCCCCATTGATGTTGGTAGGGCTGGGGCTTCACGCTGAGGGCTTCTGGCATGAAGCCGATCTCGACGAGCGGCTTCATTTTGCGTTCGAGGTAAGTATCGAAGATGCGGTCAACGATGGTCCAGTCGTACTTGGGATTGCCTTGAACGTCTTCGGTATAGGCGTTTGTGGAGCCCCACTTCAGGGCGGCGGTGCCGTCGCCGGTGGTTAGTAAGTTGTGGGCGCGAACGTGCACGGGTACCGGGCTGAGGGCCGCTAACTCGGACAGCAGTTTTTGGCCGTCCTTCATGTACGTGTAATTGGGTTCGTCGTAACCGAAGTAATTCCAGACAGGACGAAGGGGCCCGGTAGGACGGGCGGCGTCGACTTTGATCGCGACATCTTGGGCGAGGGCGACGGAGGTGAGAAGGAAGGCGAGAAGGCGCATGGGGATTAGAAGGCATACTTCAGCGCGAACTGGATTTGCCGGGGCGTGTTGGAGGTGGAAGTGACCCGGCCGCCGGCTGCTACATCAATGTTGGGATTTGGCGCGAGGAAGCTGGCCGTGTTGGTGAGGTTGAAGAACTCGGCCCGGAACTGCAGGCGGGTACCTTCGGTGACTTGAAACTGCTTGAAGATCGAGAAGTCGAGGCTGCGGAAGCGATCTTCACGGAGAATGCCACCGCCGGAGTTGCCGTAAGTAAAGTTCGCCGGGATGGTGAACGCATTCTTATCGAACCAGTTATCGAGGGTGGGCGACTCTAGCTTGCCGGATCCGATCCGATTGGGGCGCTGCCCGCCGATGCCGTTGTTGGAGATGTCTCGCGTGACCGTGGGTGTAAAGGGACGACCACTGCGGACGACGAGAATGCCCTGCGTCGTCCAGCCCCCGAGAAGGACGTCGGCAACCCGATTGCTGTTCGTGAGGAATTTTTTGCCTTTGCCGAAGGGGAGTTCCCAGCCGCTGCTCATGGCGAGGTTGTGGGGAATATCGAAACCAGCGAGGGCACGTTCCCACGCCGTATTGCCACCGACGGCCGGGGTGTTGGCGAAGCGGGTGGCTTTCGACCAGGTGTAGGAGACGAGATAGAAAAGGCCTTTTGAGTGGCGCTGCTCCAATTTGGTCTGCAGGGCGTGATAGGTGGAGGAGGCATCCTGCGTGAAATAATTAATGCCTCCGTAGCGGGGGTAAGGTCGGCGCACTTGAATGGCCCCGGCACCGGCGGGCGGGATGTTGACGGCGTTAGTGGCGGCGAGGAAGGAGCCCTTGTTGCCGACGTAATCCACCTCGACTACCGTGTTGGCGCTGAGTTGGCGTTGGACGCCGAAATTCCAATGTTGGTCATTGCCCATCCGTGCTTGGGTTAAGGCAGCACCGAGGCTGGGGGCGGCGGTGGAGCTTAAAGGGGTGCCGAGGAAGAAGTTGCCGAGGGTTCGGATGGGGATCGCCGCATCATTGAAGGCTGTCTCGTCGAGCTTGAAGGGGACGACGTTGTTATTGACGCGATTACCGCTGGACTCGACTTCATAGAACAGTCCATAGCCGCCGCGGAGGACGGTGTTTTCGCCGAAGGGGCGCCAGGCGAGACCGATGCGGGGGGCCCACTGGTTGCGGTCTGTGGCGGTGATGGAAAGAGGGAGACCGGCTTGGCTGGAGGTGCGGATTTGATCGCGGAAGAGGGCATAGGAAGAGGGGACGGCGAAGTTCGAAGACGCATCGATTTGGTCGGTGGGGCTGGCGATGATGAGGGGTTTGGCGTTGGTTCCATCGAAGGTGCCCAGTTGATTGCGGTAACCGCTGAGCCACGGCGAGTATTCGTAGCGAAGGCCGATGTTAAGCGTCAGTTTGCGGCCGAGCTTGACGTCGTCGTGAGCGTAGAAATGCCAATAGCGGGCCTGGCCGCCGAAGGTGTCAGCGGGGAAGGCGCGAGTGACTTGGCGAGGCAGACCGAGGACATGGTCGGCGAAGGCGTCGCCGGTGCCACCGGGCGAGGCGGGGTTTTGGGTGTTGGCGCCATTGTAGGTGAACTGACCGACGTGCTGTTTAGAGTCAGTGAAGAGGGGCTGCCAGTAGCGGAACTTGCCGCCGAATTTGAAGATGTGGCGGCCCTTGATCCAGGTGAGGTTGTCGGTGATTTCGTGGACGACGAGGGACTGGGTTTTGGGGCGCTGATCGAAGGCGGAGCCGTTCATGGAAGCGTAGCCGGACCAGCTAAAGTCTGGGAAGGCGCCGAGGACGCCGGGACGCCGCGTTTCTTCAAAGCCGCGGACGCCGGCTTGGCCGTTGATATCGACTCCCTGCTGGAAGGCGATGAGGTCAACGATCATCGGCATATAGTTGTAGCGGAGTTCGTGCAGGACGGTCGGACGGAGGTTGCTCGACAGGCTGCCGACGACGTTGTGAGCGTTAGTTTGGAGGGGGGCGTAGCCGAGTTCGGGGAAGGAGTTAGGATCGTTTTGGCGGTTGATGTGGTAGCTGTAGCGGGCAAAGAATTGATGTTTGTCGGTGATGCGGCGGTCGAAGCGGGAGGTGATTTGATCCGTGTCCAAGACTCGGGCGGGTGCGGAGACGAAATTAGTAGCGCCGCTGTTCGGAGTGGGGATGAACTTATTGAAGAAGATGGCTTGGGCCGGGATTCGGCTAGCGGGAATGATGTTGCCTGGGAATTGGGTGCGGGCACCGCCGGCGAGCGAAAGCGGATCGAAAATGCGGGGAAGACCAGCGCGGCTGAAATCGCCAGTCTTCATGGCTGCCGAGGGAACGATGTTATTGAAGACGAGGCCCTGGCGTTCGCGCATGCCTTCATAGGCGAAGAAGAAGAACTGTTTGTCTTTGCCGGAGTAACCGGGTAGCGAGAGAGGGCCTCCGATGGTGCCGCCGAACTGGTTGCGTTTGAGCACTTCACGCTGGCGGGCGAAGAAGTCGCGGGCGTCAAGTTTGTCGTTGCGGAGGAATTCGAAAAGGCTGCCGTGGAAGCTATTGGTGCCGGATTTGGTAGTGGCATTCAACATGCCGCCGGCGTTGGAGAACTCGGCGGAATAGGCACTCTGCTGGACCTTGAACTCTTGCAGAGCATCGATGGAAGTGTTGATATTGGTGCCGCCTTGGTGATGGTCGGTGACATCGACGCCGTCTAGTTGGAAGGTGGTTTGGCTGCCACCGACGCCGCTGATGGCGGTGCCGGAGATGTAGTTAGCACGGATGCGAAGGAGGTTGCCGCCACCCGGTAGGAGCGCGCCGCCGGGCAGCAGCCGGGCGAGTTCGTAGAAGCTGCGGCCGTTGAGCGGTAGGTCGACGATTTGCTTGTTGGTGATGACGTGGCCCAACGTGCCGGACTCGGTATCGAGGAGCGGGGCGGTGGTGGTGACTTCGACGGTCGTCGTGGTTTCGCCAAGCCTGAGCGCGACATCGACGCGGACGGATTGACCGACGACAATTTCGACGTTGTTAACGGAGGTGGTTTGGAACCCTTTCATGGAGACGCGCACAGCGTAGAAGCCAGGGTTCAGGCCGGTGACGACGTAGTCGCCGATGCCGCTGGTTCTCAGTGTCTGCGTCTGATTGGTGCTGGTGGCGGTGATCGAGATTTGGGCGGAGGGCACGACGGCCCCGTTGGGATCGGTGACGGTGCCGACGATGCGGCCAGACTGGACTTGGGCGGTAAGGATGGTGGCAACGAGGGTAGCCAGGAACAGGACACGGTTCACGAGGACCTCCAAAGAAGGACAAATTGGTACTGCCAATATATATCAAGAGAAGGGCTGGCGCAATGGAAAACGGACGGATTGGGGTGCTACCTGTTAAACTTTGGTTGTGCCGATAGCCAATGCCAAACAAGACATCACGGCCCGATTGATTACGGCCTTTAAGGAAATGATTGCGGACGGGACGGTGATGCCGGGCCAGAAATTGCCCCCGGAGAGGGATTTAGCGCAGAGCTTTGGCGTGGCACGGTCGTCGTTGCGTCAGGCGCTGAAGGTGCTGGAGATCATGGGGGTGATCTCGCAACGGGTGGGCGATGGGACCTATTTGAACACGGGCGCGGCGGCGATTTTGGGGGAACCGATGGAGTTCCTGATCCTGCTGGATGGTATTACCTTTCATGAGTTGATGGAGGCGCGGCTGATTGTGGAGCCGGAACTGACGGCGCGGGCGGCAGCGAGGGCGACGACCGAAGACATCGCGGAGTTGCGGGGGGTATTGAAGGGGATGGAAGAGGCCCGCGGCGATCATGAGCGCTTTGTGGAACTGGATTTGTTGTTTCATCACACGATTTTCCGCATTGCGGCGAATCGCGTTTGTGGGCTGATGTTTACGGTGGTGCACCAGAGTTTGGCGAAGTTGATTCATCTGACTTCGCAGGTGGTGCCGGCGGAGCATACGCTGGCGCTGCATCGGCGGATTTTCCACGCGATTCGGAAGCGTGATGCGGAGGAGGCGCGGCGGCGAATGACGGAGCATCTGGACGATGCTCGGGGGCTGTTGCTTCGGGCGGCGGAGGAGCAGGCCAGCGAGGGAGTGAGGAGCCGGGCGGAGCGGGCGATGCGGGAGTAGGAGAGGCGGGTTGGTCAACCTGCTTGGTCTAGTCTGTTACGATCGATTATGGAAGTCAATATTTACGAGGCCAAAACAAGATTGTCCCAATTGGTTGAGCGAGCCATGGCGGGCGAAGAAGTGGTGATCGCTAAAGCGGGGACGCCGATGGTTCGGCTTGTACGGATTGAAGGGCCAAGTCGGAGAGTGTTGGGTGCCGCGGCAGGGATGATCGACTATCGGGCGGGTTGGGACGACCCGATGACGGACGCGGAGCTCGAAGAGTTTCTTGGCAATCGAGGGGTCGGGCCCGATGAAACTACTGCTTGACACCCACGTACTTCTTTGGTCGATCGACAGTCCTAACTTGCTTTCGGAGCGCGCCAGAAGCGCAATTCTCGACGAGAAGAATGAGCTCTTCGCGAGCGTGGCGTCGATTTGGGAGATCACGATAAAGGTACAAGCCGGGAAGTTGGGCTTGCAAATGACACTGAGACAGCTGCGCGGGCAATTGGCGCTGATCGGGGTCTCGAGCTACTTACCAATTGGTCTGTTTGATGTGCAGGAACTGGAGGAGCTTCCTAGGATCCATAAAGATCCGTTTGATCGACTTTTTGTAGCACAGGCGAAGGCGGGGGGAATGACCGTTGTAACGAAGGACCCGCTAATCCATCAATACGCAGTGCCAGTTATCTGGTGAGACAAGGGCTTCTACAAACTCCCCAGCAGTTTTTCGAGGGCGGCTTCGGTGAGGCGGTATGGGAGATATTGGACTACTTTGCCGTTCTTGTTGAGAAGGATGAAGGTGGGGGTGCTGGAGACGCCGTAGCGCTCCATGGCGGAGGCGGAGATGAGGACAGGAACGCCTTGGAGGGGTTGGTAGGATTCGGCCCAAACCTTGTTGATGAGGTCCTTTTCGGCGGTTTTGTCGGCTTCGTAGTAGCGGGTTAGGGTGATGATGGAGAGCTTGTCGGCGTACTTGGATTTGATGCGGCCGAGGGCGGCGACCTGGGCTCGGCAATCGCCGCACCACTGGGCCCAGCCGAAGATTAGGACGGGTTTGCCGCGTAGGCTGGCCAAGGTCGGTGGGTTCGGGGTAAGGGACTCGTCGAGGACGATGGGCGGGGCAGGAGTGCCGACGAGCGCGAGTTGATTTCGGCGTTTGTAGAGGCGGGAGCGGAGGCCGATGGGCTGGGGAAAACGGGCGAGTTCTGCGTCGAGGTAGGCGACGGCGGGCTTGCGGCCTTTGGCGTGGGCGAGGACTTGGGCTTGGACTTCAATCTGGGCTCCGAGGGCGGAATTAAGGGCATTGTCTTTGGCGGGGTCGAGGCCGGAGCGAAGCTTTTCGTCGAGGAGGGCTCGCAGATGGGATTGGAGAGCGGCGGCGCGGTCCCAAGCGCCGAGGAGGACGGCTCCGCGGGTGACCCAGACGAGGCCTTCGAGGTAGTGGGCGTCACGGCCTTTTTCGCGTTCGTGGACTTCTAGGATGGACTCGGCGCTGGGGAGGTCTCCGGCGGAGAGTTTGTTACGGATGGGGGCGGTGATTTGAGCGATGGCCGAAACCGTGAGGAGGAGGGCGGTGAGCCAGCGCATGGTCATTCCAACTTAGCAGAGGGTTGACGATGGAGGGTGGGCGGCCGACGGACGCGGAGAAGGGACTTGACGAGGGTCTGAATTTGGAGGAAGCGTTCGTCGGGGGCGGCGGTGTAGTTGTCGGGCGGCGGGAGATTAGCGAGTCGAGGGCTGTTCGAGGGGAGGACGCGGCGGAGGTATTCGCCAAGGGCGGCAGGTGGGAAGCCGGCGCGTTGGGAGAGTTCGAGCGCTTGGCCGTCAGTGGCGAGTTCGATTTCCTGGCGGGCGACTT
>JANODS010000362.1:0-8137 GCA_031412835.1 Acidobacteriota bacterium
GTGCTGAACGGGGTGCGGGTGCATCAGTCGGCGGTGGTGGGCGAGGTGGGGAAGGGGTATAAGATCGCGATTGAGACGTTGAACGAGGGGCGGATTGCGATTGGGGGGCAGATGGTGGGGTTGGCGCGGGGGGCTTATCAACATGCGTTGGGGTATGCGAAGCAGCGGCGGCAGTTTGGGAAGCCGATTGCGGAGTTTCAGGGGGTGCAGTTTCAGTTGGCGGAGATGGCAATGAAGCTGGAGGGGGCGCGGCTGATGGTTTACAACGCGGCGCGGCTGCGGGAGGCGGGGAAGAGTTTTGTGACGGAGGCGGCGATGGCGAAGCTGTACGCGTCGACGGTGGCGGAGGAGATTGCGTCGCAGGCGGTGGAGATTTTCGGGGGGATTGGGTTTACGAAAGACTCGCCGGTGGAAAAGTATTATCGTGATGTAAAGATTGGTCGGATCTATGAAGGGACGAGCAACATGCAGCGGATCACGATCGCGAAAGGAATTCTGTCGTAACGAGCGGGCGGCGCGAAGCGTCCGATTTATGGAGAAGGTATGCGAATTTTACCGTTGGTCTTGATGGCGAGTGGTTTGGCGGTGGCGGCGGCGAAACCGGAACCGACTAAAGAAGAGATTGAGAAAGTGATTACGAACTTTGCGGCTAAAGAGTCGGAGTTTGCGAAGGCGCGGGAGACGTATACCTATCGACAGACGATTAAGATTCAGGAGTTTGAGGGGGGAGGCCAAGCGCGGGGGCGATTCGATTTGGTGTCGGACATCATTTTTTCGCCGGAGGGGAGGCGGACGGAGCGGATTGTGCGGGCACCTTCGCCGTCGCTGGTGCTGGTGTCGCTTTCGCCGGAAGACGAGCAGGACTTGCGGAGCGTGCAGCCGTTCGTGCTGACGACGAAAGACTTGCCGAAGTATCAGGTGGACTACCTGTCGAAAGAGAAGTTGGACGAGATCGACTGCTACGTTTTCGCGGTGAAGCCGAAGAAGATGGAGTCGGGGCAGCGGTATTTTCAGGGGCAGGTTTGGGTGGACGATCAGGACTTGCAGATCGTGAAGTCGTTTGGGCGGGCGACGGGAATCTTAAAGAAAGGCAATGATCAGCGATTTCCGAAGTTTGAGACTTGGCGGGCGCAGGTGGACGGCAAGTATTGGTTTCCGGTGTTGACGAAGGCGGACGATACGTTGCAGTTTGCGTCAGGTCCGGTGGGGCTGAAGATGCAGGTAAAGTACGAGGACTATAAGCAATTCCGTTCGACAACGACGATTACGTTTGGCGACGCGGTGGAGACTCCGCCGGCGAATACGCCTCCGGCCCCGAAACCGGCGAAGCCGCCGAAACCCTAGAAATTTCCATTCGGCACCGTTTTCGGCGAGTTGAAGCTGAGAACGGTGCTTTTGTGTAAGCCCTGTGTTTTAATAGAAAATTACGTTTCTATGTCCAGTACAGGTTTTCGCTTTCGACGCTCGGTAAAGGCTATTGGCCGCCGGATGCGTGAGTTGCGGATGATCGCCAAGGGCCTTTGGTCGACCGATCATATCGTGCAGGCGCACATCATTCCGATGCGCCGTTGCAACCTATCCTGCACGTATTGCAACGAGTACGACGACACTTCGAAGCCGGTGGACGTGACGGTGGTGATGGACCGGGTGGACCATCTAGCGAAGCTGGGGACGACGTTGATCATGATCAGCGGCGGGGAGCCGTTGCTGCACCCGGAACTGGATTTGATCATTCAGCGGGTTCATCATCACGGGATTCTCGCCGGGATGATTACGAACGGCTATCTGTTGACGGCGGCGCGGATTCAGCGGTTGAACGACGCGGGGTTGGACCATTTGCAGATCAGCATCGATAACGTGATGCCGGATGAGGTTTCGAAGAAGAGCCTGAAGGTGCTCGATAAGAAGCTGCAACTGTTGCGGGAGAACGCGCTTTTCCATGTGAACATCAACTCGGTGTTGGGTGGCGGGGTGAAGTTTCCGGGTGATGCGGTGAAGATTGGGAAGCGGGCGTTGGAGCTGGGCTTTAGCACGACGGTGGGGATTATCCACGATGGGCAGGGGCAGGCGAAGGCGCTGGGCGAGACTGAGATGTCGGTGTATCGCGAGTTCAAAGTGCTAGCTAAGCGGAGTTTTGCTCGCTTTGGCAAGTTTCAGGACCGGATTGCGCAGGGGCAGTCGAGTGAGTGGCGGTGCCGGGCCGGGGCGCGGTACATGTACATTTGCGAGGACGGGCTGGTGCACTACTGCTCGCAGCAGCGTGGGTTTCCGGGGGTGCCGCTGTTGGGTTATACCAAGGGCGACATGCGGCGGGAGTTTTTAACGGAGAAGGGTTGTGCGCCGAATTGCACGGTTTCTTGCGTGCATATGACTTCCCTGATTGATTTTTGGAGGGCTCCGCAGACGTTGGCGCAGAAGGCGACGACGAAGCCCGAGTTAGTGAATATTCAGACGGGCACGAATTAGGCGGCGCGGCGGCGGAGGAGACCGCCAGCGACGAGTCCGAAGCCGATGAGGGCTAGGGTGCCAGGTTCGGGTACATTGGTGAAATTCCAACTGACGATGTCGTGGTTCTCCCAGGCGCCTCCGGTGGAGGAGGTGAAGCCGATGAAGGCGTTGTTGCCGCCTTGAAGGTTGAGTAGGGTGCCGAGGTTGACGTTGGCGGCGAGGATGGGCGTTGAGAAGTCGGTGAGAAAGACTTGGAGCAGCCCGGGGTTGTAGACGATGCGGGCGTTGTAGGTGGTGCCGTTCGAAAGGTCTGAGGCGACGGTGGCGATGGCGAGATTGGGGTTCGAGAAGGTGCCGTCGAATTCGGTGCCGGCGCAGTGTTCGGGGCGGTTGGCGAGGGGGCCGAGGCTTTGGATGGCGACATGGTTGCCGTTGGGTTCGCAGTAGCTGGGTTTATTGGCCCAGGTATCGAATTCAATGGCGAGGCTGTTGGGGATGTTGTAGTAGCCGATGCCGCTGGCGTAGAGGCCGAGTTCGTAAGCACTTTGGCCTTGGATGACGAAGGCGAAGCCGTCGGCGCCGTCGTTGTTGACTCCGGGTTCCCAGTCGGGCTTGTAGCCGCCACGGCCGGTGATGCGGAAGCTGAATTCGGAGGTGAAGCCGCCGAGGACGTCGACGGCGGCGTTGAACCAAGCGGCACCGCTTTGGTTTTCAAGGGCGGGGGTGAGGCGGAGAAGGTTAGAGGTGAGGCTCGCGTTCGAGATGAGGTTGATGTTGGGGGCTGAGCTGAAATCAGCGAAGGTGAAGGAGCCGGCCGAGAGGGAGGCGACGGCGAGGGCTGATAGAAGAGTAAGTCTGAGTAACATACTCTTTCATTGGGCCATGGGGAAGAGATTCAAGGAATGATACAAATCGACCTTTGGTACCGTGACCTCGGGGGTAGTTTGTACTAGAACTCGAAGAAGACGCGGCCGATGACTCCGGCGCGGGTGAAGGCACCGAACTTAGTTTGCTGATCGAAGGCCATGAAGACGCCGTAGTGACGGCCGAGCCATTTACGGAAGAAGACTTGGGTGGAGACGCTATTGAGGTTTACTTCGAGGGGAGTTTGGGCGATGTAAGTGTAAACTTCCTTGCCGCCGCCGACGACGGTGCCGATCCAATACTTGCCTTCCTGGCCGTATTGGACGGCGAGGCTGGCGGAGCTGCCGATCTTGTTGCCGGGTTGGTTACGATTGATGAAGTAATTGCCTTCGACCATCATCTTCTTGGGGTAATAGAGGAAGCCGACATTATAGATTTGTCCATTGGCGGGACCTTGGAAATTGAACTGGGAGACTCCGGCGGAAATGAGGAAGCGTCGATCGAGGACGGGGAGTTTGTAGAAGCCTTTGAGGTCGAAGCGGCGGCTGGCGAAGAGGGAGACGCCGTTGCGTTGGGGGGCGTAGCTGGCCCCTTGGGTGGTGTAGAAGTTTTTGGACCAATTGGCGAAGCTGAAGAAGCTGAAGGCTTGCTGGGTGACGCCGGGACGGGTTTGGGAGTTGAATTGGAAGACGGGCGTGAAGCGCGGGTTTTTGCGAATCCAGATGGTCGCGTCGGCACCGCGCCAGTAGCCGTAGCCATTGGAGACAGCGTTGTGATAAGTGCCGACTTCGAGGAGGACGGGGAGGGGGCTTTCGTAGCCGGGGCGTTCGAAGGTGGCGGGGGTATTGGGACTTTGTTCGGCGAAGGCGGCCGGGAGGAGGAGCAGGGAAAAGGCGATGCGAAAGTTCATGGGAGTTATGCTCTTGTGGGGTTTGGTTGGAGCCAGGCGAGGGGGGTGGAGATCGCGATGACGCGATGGGCCGAGGAGACCTTGCCGTTGATGACGATGTTGCTTTCGAGGGTGAGCGCGCCCGTGGAATGGGCGGCGACGGGAAGTTTTTCGCGGAGTCCGCGGACGCCGAAGGAGAGGCGCATGGTGCCGCCGGCGTGGAGAATGGACTGGAAGTAGACGTCGTGTTTGAGGAGCATGTCGCCATCGCAGACGAGGTTGCCTTTGACGACCGAGGCCGGGCCGATGGTGATATTGCGATGGGCTTTAACGTCGCCTTCGAGGAGGCTTTCCTTGGCGCAGGAGAAGTGGCCGCGGACGACGAGGGCGGCGCGGAGATGAAGCGGGGCGGTGATGTCGAGATCGCCTTCGTAGGCGTACGTGCCGCCGCCCATGGAGAAGAGTTTTTGCGGATCGAAGCCATGGTGGGCTTTCAGGGGATCGTCGGGGCGATGGGGGATTTGGACGACAACGGCTCCGGGTTTTGCGGAGAGTTCGGCGGCATCGTCGTTACGGCCTTCGGTCGCGATTTCGGGGGCGAAGAGGGACTGGGCGTAAGCGCCGGGGAAAAACTCGATGGCGGTTCGGGAGGTGGCGCGGGAGGAGATGGCGGTGTCGGCGCCGATGGAGAGTTTGCCGGTGGAGTCGACCCAGCGGCGGACTTTGACGGCTTCTCCGAGGGAGAGGGCACCGTCGGCGGCGATGGCTTGGAGGGAGGTTCCTTCGCCGATGGAGCAATCGCCGTGGACCATGACTTCGCGGCGGAAGTCGCAGTTGTTGCCGCACGAGAAGGCACCTTCGGCGACGAGGATTTCTTTCTCGACGCGTCCGCTGGGGTATTGGACGGTGGGGGCGACGAAGATGCGTTCCTGGCCGTGGTGGAAGACCCGGAGGTTGGCGGTGGAGTTGGAGGCGGCGGGAAGGGTGGCGAGCCAATGCTTCAGCTTTTTGCGGAACGATTGTCCGAAGTAGTCTTCGAGGCGGACGTAGGACATATCCAGTTCGGAGGAGCGTTTGCCGCGGATGGTGACCCAGGCGCGGTGGGCGAGGGCGAAGTGGAGATAGAAGAGGGCGAGGAAGAGGGTGGAATAGACGAGGAAGAGCATGGCGTTAGTCCCCCATTCCTTCGATTTTTGTGTGGTTGAGCCCGAAGCCTTTGCCGTCGGAGCCGGGGCGGGTGCGATGGGTTTTGTACCAGCCGTCGCCGCCGCTGCCCCAGAAGCGGTTCCAGTAGAACTTGCGGAGGGCGTTACAGATGGCTCCGGTGTTGGCGAAGAAGTTGAGCAAGCTAAGAGGCATTAAGAGCGCGCGGAGGCGGGTGCCATCGAGGAGGGTGGCGACGCCAATTTCGAGGAACGTGGCTTGGTTCGAGAAGAGTTGATAGCCGATGATGAGCATGGCGATGGGGAGCACGGGGACGGCGTGGGCTTCAGGGACGAAGAAGAGGACGAGCGAGGCGAGCCAGCCGAGGACGATGATGGGGGCCGTGAGGTACATGGCGAGGAGGAAGATGGCGTCCCACTTTTCGCCACGGGTGAGGAAACGGGCGCGGACGAGGTCGGGCCAATAGTTGTGGAGACACTCGGTGTGGCCGGTGACCCAGCGGCTGAGTTGGCGGCGGCGGACGCCCCAATCCTGCGGGACCTCTTCGTAGCATTCGGCGCGGTTGACGTAGGCGGTGCGCCAGCCGTTGAGGAGGAGGGCGAAGGTGAGGTCGGTATCTTCGGTGAGCGATTCGGGGTTCCAGCCGCCGACGGCGCGGAGGGCGGCGGCGCGGACGCCACCGACGGTGCCGCCGAATTGAGCGGTGAAGCCGAGGTTGTAGCGGGCTTGTTGGACGGACTGATAGCCGGCGGAGCGTTCGAGGGAGAGGAGGCCGGAGAGGAGGCTGTCGCCGATGTTATGGGGGACGACGCGGCCCATGACGGCACCGATTTCGGGGTCGAGGAAGGGAGCGGTGAGCATTTTGAGGACGGCGCGCCCGGGGACGTAGTCGGCGTCGAACATGAGGTAGATGTCGCCGGTGGCGTTGACGGTGGCTTCGACGAGAGCGGCGGGTTTGCCGCCGACGCCTTCGGAGCGGTGGTAGGGCTTGATGAAGGGATAGCGGCGGGCGAAGTCGTCGACGATGGCGCGGGTGCCGTCGGTGGAGCGGTCGTTAACGGGGATGACTTCGAGGAGTTCCCAGTCGTAGTCGCAATCGACGAGCGCTTGGAGGACGTCGCGGGCGACGCGTTCTTCGTTGTGCATGGGGACGAAGACGGTGATGCGGGGCATGACGAAGCCGACGAGTTCGTTGGTTTCGCGGGGGTGGGCGATGCGCATGCGGGAGTAGGCGAGGTAGTAGTGGCGGACGGCGTAGGCCGAGAGGACGACCATAGCGATGCCGATGAGCGTCCACGAAAAGATGATTAGAGCTGTGATTGCCATGAGCTTCTGACTCCCCAGAGGTTTCCGGACGCGCGATAGACGGAGATGGAATAGAAAAAGAGCAGGAAGAGAAGATCGCTCAACGTGCCAAAAGCGAACCAGAGGAGCGGCATGAAGAGCAGGCCGGTGTAGTGAAGGACGCCGAGGCAAAAGACGAAGCGGAGGACGGAGAAGAGGAAGCCGTAGACCTGGGCGAGGAGCATCCAAGATATGCCGACGGCGATTTTCGGCTGGGGGAGCATGAAGAGCAGGAGGCTGACGAAGGGCATGAGCAGCCAGACGAGGAGTTCCTGCCGGAGCCAGATTTGACCGAAGACCATGGATTGGAGCTGGAAGGTATCGAAGAACACGTTGACGACGGCGGAGGCGAAGAGCAGGACGATGAGGAAGTTGGCGAGATTCCGGAAGAGGGAGTAGCGCCGGGCGATGATTAGGAGGGCGACGATGCCAAGGATGAGGGCGAAGCGGGCTCCTTCGGAGACCTGATTAAACGTGGGGATGGGGATGAGGGGGCCGGAGCCGGGTTCGAGGCCGGGGAAGACAGCGACGGGGCGCCAGCCTTCGTTGGGGATGCCGGCCCAGCGGAGGAAGACGTTGGCAAGATCGGAGTGAGCTTGCATGATGGGGACGGCGTAGGCGGCGAGGAGGAGGAAGATGGCAAGGGCGAAGACGAGGGCAGTCCACAATCGGGCCCGCGTGAGCGGCAGTTTGCGAACGCTGCGGTGGAGATAGATGGATGTGCGCTGAGCGGAGCGCCCTCCTGTGCTGACGGCAGGGTTCATTACTCGTTAGTTTGGCGAGGGGAGCCGGATCCAACAATGGGCGGACGGTACCAATTGCCCATGGGCATGTGGGTTCATCACCTTAGTACCATCGGACTGTAGATCGCCTTTCTCGTTGTGATAATCTTGAGCCAGTTGGGAACCCCCCGGGAGGTGCCATTGCTGTTGCGTGCTTGGACATTGTTGCTGGTCGGCGGGATGTCGATCTTTTTGTTAGCGGAGACGGCGAAGAAAGATTTCACGCCGATGCAGAAGAAATGGTGGGCTTTTCAGCCGCTGCAGCGGACGGCGGGGCCGACGAGCATCGACGCGCTGGTGCTGGGGAAGTTGAAAGATAAGGGAATTGTGGGCAACGGCGCGGCCGATAAAGTGACGCTGTTACGGCGGGCATCTTTAGTATTGACGGGGCTGCCGCCGACGCCGGAGGAGACGCAGGCCTTCTTGACGGACGGGGCGGCGAACGCGTTTGAGAAGCAGGTGGACCGGTTGTTGGCGTCGCCGCATTACGGGGAGCGGTGGGCACGGCATTGGCTGGATTTGGCCCGGTATGCCGATAGCGAAGGGTTTAAGAGCGACGAGACGCGGCCAAATGTGTGGCGGTATCGGGACTACGTGATTCGGAGTTTCAATGCGGATAAGCCGTACGACCGGTTTGTGAAAGAGC
>JANODS010000363.1:0-1104 GCA_031412835.1 Acidobacteriota bacterium
TCACGAAGCCTTCGGTTTCAAAGATTTCCGCCCCAGCCAGGAAGCCGTCTGCCGCGCCGTCGTCGATGGCAAAGACGTCCTCCTCGTCATGCCCACCGGCGCGGGGAAGTCGCTCTGCTACCAACTTCCTGGCCTCGCCCGCGGCGGCACCACCCTGGTCATCAGCCCCCTCATCGCCCTGATGGAAGACCAAGTCGCCAAGCTCCAACAGCGCGGCTTCGCCGTCGAACGCATCCACTCCGGCCGCGACCGCGCCGCCTCCCGCCAAGCCTGTGTCGACTACCTCGCCGGCCGCCTACACTTCCTCTTCATCGCGCCAGAACGCATGCGAGTCCCCGGCTTCCCGGAGATGCTCGCCAAACGCAAGCCGTCCCTTGTCGCCGTCGACGAAGCTCATTGCATCTCGCAATGGGGCCACGATTTCCGCCCGGACTATCGCACCCTCGGCCAACACCTGCCGGCCCTCCGCCCCGCCCCCATCATCGCCTTAACCGCCACTGCCACCCCCATCGTTCAGAACGATATCGCTGCCCAACTCAACCTCGGCACCGGCGGCCGTTTCATCCAAGGCTTCCGCCGCGACAACATCGCCATCGAAGTCGTCGAAGCCTCCCCGACGGAGCGGCCGGACCTCGTCCGCCAACTGCTCACGGACCCGGCCCGGCGCCCGGCCATCGTCTACGCTCCCACCCGCAAGCAAGCCGAAGAATACGCCGCAAATCTCAAGTCCATCGTCCCCGCGGCGTCGTACCACGCCGGCCTCTCCGCCGAAGTTCGGGGCCGCGTCCAGACCGGCTTCCTCGATGGCCGGCTCGACGTCATCGTGGCGACGATTGCTTTTGGCATGGGCATCGACAAGCCCAACGTCCGCACGGTCATCCACACAGCCCTCCCCAGCAGTCTCGAAGGCTACTACCAGGAGATCGGCCGCGCCGGACGCGACGGAGCCCCTTCCCGAGCGGTCCTCATGCATTCGTACGCCGACCGCCACACCCACGACTGGTTCCACGAGCGCGACTACCCCGATATTAAGGTTCTCGACAAAATCTACGCCGCTCTCAACGATGAACCCGAGCCCAAGGAGAACCTCCAGACTCGCTGCCG
>JANODS010000364.1:0-1489 GCA_031412835.1 Acidobacteriota bacterium
GGCTCCCGGCCTGTACGGCCCCGTCCCCGCACGTCCTGAATCACCACGTGATAACCCTTCCGTGCAAACCAACTCGGATGCGCATAAACCACCGTCGAAGCAATGTCCCGCCCATACGGTTGACGCATCAGCAGCGTCGGCCACGGCCCCGTCCCCGCCGGGTAGTAGTGGTCCGAAACCAGCGCCACCCCATCCGAAAGCACACACCGCACCCCGCGCTCCAGCCGAACCCCGTTTCCTAAGTCAATCCCATTAAGCGTCATGGCGAGGCACAAAATGATACATCGCAATCAAAATCTCGGCGATCCGCGCCGCCGCCTCGTTCGCCCATCTCTCCCCGTTCGCCGCCGTCGCGGCCGTCGGGTCTCCCATAATCCCGCTCGGCGCGATGTCCCGCGTCAACCAAGCAAAGTTCGCGCTCGATCCCTCCGGCTTCAATAACTCCGGCTCATCCACCCGCGCGATGTAGTTAGACGTATATTGGTCCGTATGCACGAGCTCCGGAGTGCCATATAACAGATAAGCCGTCTCAATCTCCCCGCCGTGAAAGCCGTAAGTCAACTCCTGCGGACTTACCGTATCAAAGCTCGCCCCCGGCGACCCAAACAACGAAAACGTCCGCAACCCAAACTCCGCCCGCAAATCCCGTGCCATCACATCCACCAGCGAAGCATTCCCCCCGTGCGAGTTATACAACGCCAGCTTCTGAAAGCCACCCGCGTGAATGCTCGCCCCCAAGTCCCGAATCACCGCCATGAACGTCGTCGCCGAAACCGATAGCGTTCCCGGATACCCAATATGCTCATTACTCTTCCCATAACAAATCGGCGGCAGCGCAAAGATCGGCAACTCCGCCGGCACTAACTCCAGCGCCTTCCCCAGCAGCAAGTTATTACACAGTGTGTCCGTCGCCAACGGCAGATGATGGCCGTGTTGTTCAATTGCCGCCGTCGGCAAAATTAGCAGCGTCGACTCGCGCGGCAATGCGTCCACCTGCTTCCAAGTCAAATAGGCAAAGTTCCGCGAATCCGGAATCCACGTCTTCATTTCCCCAGCCCCTCCGGCTCAAACCCAACCATCTTCCCCGGGTTCAGCAACCCCTTCGGATCATACTTATGCTTTGCCTGAAGTTGGATATTATCGGCCCGATACCGTCCCCCGCCCTCCAAGCTGTTCACGTGCGGATTCGCGATAATCACCCCAATCTCCGCGCAGTAATCAATCATCTCGTTCAGCCGCTCGTCGCCCTTGAAATAAACCAGCGGAATCGCCCCCGGAATCACCACCCCTTGGCCGTTCTTCATAAACTCGATGTGAAATAGAATCTCGCTGCCGTACCGCTCGCGCAGCAGCCGGAACTGCTCCAAACACGCAGTCGGCGAAAAAGCCGCCTGAATATACGTCCATGTCGGGTCCGCTTTCATCGCCCACAGCGTCGTATGGTTCCACGTATAGTCGCTCAACAGCGGCTGCGTCCGCGGCCCCACAT
>JANODS010000365.1:0-2206 GCA_031412835.1 Acidobacteriota bacterium
GCCGTGCGTCCCTGTTTGCCGATCACCTTGCCCAGATCCGACGCCGCCACGCGCAGCGTCAGGGCGGAGCCCCGCTCGCCGGAGGCCGTTTCAGTTACGACCACCTCCGACGGATGCTCCACGATCGCTTTCGCAATATCTTCGACGAGCTCCTTCAGCGATTCCATGACTATGCGGCCACGGGAGCCGGAGCCGGGTTCGACCGAACGAGCCGCGCCACCGTATCCGAAGGCTGCGCGCCTACCCCAACCCAATGCTGAAATCGGCTGTGGTCCAATACCACCGTCGCCGGTTCCGTCAACGGATCGTAATGCCCCAACACTTCGAGCGCTTTGCTGTCGCGCGCCCGTTCTTTCTGAATCACAACTACACGATAGGTCGGTTTCTTTTTCGATCCGAACCGCGCGAGACGAATTGCCAACATTGTTTCTATATACTCCTAAGGAATTCTTGCTAAAACTTGAAATTGCCGAGATCGCCCATCGAAGGGAGTTTGCCCAGCTTGGAGAGCTTCTTGCCCAGGAAACCCTGGCCCGATAGCGCGCCCGAAAAGGTCTTCATCATCTTTCGAGCTTGCGTATACTGCTTCAAAAGATTGTTCACGTCCTCAACCGACGTACCCGATCCCTTCGCGATCCGACGGCGGCGGGAGCCGTTGATCAACATATGATTCTCGCGCTCTTTCGGCGTCATCGAATCGATGATCGCCACCACGCGATTTAACTCTTTCTCGTCCACCTTAGCATTTTTCAGCTCTTTCATCATGCCCCCACCCATCCCCGGTAGGTTCGGCATCATCCCCATCAAATCCCCGAGAGGCCCCAATTTCCGAATCTGCTTCAACTGATTGCGGAAATCGGTCAACGTGAACTCATTATCAATGAGCTTCCGCTGCATCTCCTCCGCCTGCTTCTTATCGATGGTCTCCTCAACCTTCTCGATCAGACTCAGAACATCGCCCATCCCCAGAATCCGGTTCGCCACCCGGTCCGGATGGAACAACTCAAACGCGTCCGGCTTCTCGCCCAATCCGATATACTTCAGCGGCTGACCAGTAATCGACCGAATCGAAAGCGCCGCCCCGCCCCGGGCGTCGCCGTCCATCTTCGTCAGGATGATGCCCGTTATTCCCAACTGCTTGTGGAACTGCTCGGCCGACTTCACCGCGTCTTGACCCGTCATCGCATCAGCCACAAACAGGATCTCGGTCGGCTGAAACGTATCCCTCAACTCGGCCAATTCCGCCATGAGGGCATCATCTATATGCAGACGACCCGCTGTATCGATCAAAACAACATCCCGACCGGTTTGAATTGCCTCCCGCCGAGCCGATTTCGCCAACTCCAACGGCTTCGACTCCTCCGCCGTACCCGCATATAAAGGTAGTGCCAACTGCTTCGCCAAAACCGCAAGTTGATCCCGCGCCGCCGGACGATAAACGTCTACCGATACCATTAAGGGCGAATGCTGATTCTTCGATAGCCAACGCGCCAACTTTGCAGTCGATGTCGTCTTGCCCGACCCCTGCAACCCCACTATCATAATGATCGTTGGAGGGTCGTTCGCAAATCGCAATCGGGACGCATGAGTCCCCAGCGTTTTGATCAACTCCTCGTGAACGATCTTTACAACCTGCTGCGCCGGAGACAACGCCGCCAGCACTTCCTGCCCTAATGCTTTCTCTTTTACCGCCGCGATCAACTGCTTCACCACCGTGAAATGCACGTCCGCTTCGAGCAGCGCCACGCGAATTTCGCGGAGCGCCGCCTCCATATTCTCGGCGGTGAGCTTCCCTTCGCCGCGCAAATTCTTAAAAACTCGCTGCAGCTTGTCGGAGAGATTTTCAAACATGAGTGAACGCGCGGGCCATCGGCACCCGGATAGACGTTCTCTAATGATAGCGTCGCCCGCGTCGCATCGCAACTCAGTCGCTGGAATCGACGTCGCTCCCTACTCCTTCCAAAACCAAAGGACTAGGGCCCTTACGCAGCTCCAACCCGAATTCCGTACCGTTCCGCCTCTTCGAAAACCCCTCCGGACCTAAGTTTTTTCCCCGAGATCGGAGAAATGTTGCCATAGTGCTAGGGTCATCGCCCCCCCCCAACCCCCCCGGAGGCCTTTTTAAAAAAAAAAAAAAATGTTTTTTTAAAAATTTTTAAGAGTACTTTGAACAGCCGAAACAATAAGATTACGAAAAGAATAATAT
>JANODS010000366.1:0-2115 GCA_031412835.1 Acidobacteriota bacterium
CGAGGGCGACGGAGGTTGGTAGGACTACGGTGTTGGATGCAGGCGAGGGGAGGACATCCACGCGCACGGCGGCATTGACCAGTTCGATGCTGGGCGGGCCGAGCGGGGAGATGGTCAAGCTGGCAGAACCGGGTGCGACGCCGACGATCCGCAAAACCTCCACGGGGCGAATTGTGGCGCGATCAGTTTCGATCATCGTATCCGCACTGTTGCTGATGCGCCAGCGTAGTTCGGGTAGTCCAGGGCGCAAGCCCGAGGCCACGGTACCAGAAACACTTTCGAACTGGAAGTTGAGAAATGCGGGAGAGCCGGCCTGGATCTGGAAGCTGGTTTGTAGTTCGTTGGGGGGAAAAAAGTTGCGCAATCCCCAGCGCAGGCGGGCTGGTTCCAAACGCACGACTACAAAGGTTTCCTCTTTCAATTCCGGAGAACTGAGGAAGACACGGACTTCGCCCTGGTCGGCGAGAGCGTGGGCCCAGAGGAGGGGTGCTTGGAAGTTCGGATAGGAAAGGGGGAGGCTGATGGAGGCGGCACCCGATTGGGTGCGGTCGGCGGAGAGCAAGAGTTTTGATGGATCCTCGCTGCGGGCGGTGAGGAGGCCGCGCGCTGGGTTTTGGTTTCTAAAGTCAATACTGATGGAGTATTGGAGGTTAGTGACGAGGTCCTTGCCGAGAACGATGACGGGGGCGGTGGTGAGCGCGGGCTTGGCGACGGTAGCGGAGATTCCGTCGGGCGGCCAGACGGGGAGGCCCGCTGCCTCGGCTCGGAGCCGAGCTTCCCCCGGGCCGACGACTACGGCGAAGCTCTCCACGGATCCGTCTAGGATGGTACTGGTGCGTAGGACAGTTTCATCGGAACTCGTCCAGCTAGGGGATGGGATCCGGAAGCCAAAGCGAGGGGTAGAGGACACTGGACCGAGCGAGCTGAACCTGATGGGCTGGTTGGCGGCGGGGTCGAGGACTCCCCAGTAGCTGTAGAGCGGTACTGGGCGAGACCAAGTAAACAAGTCGGTGAATGAGAGAAAAGTAATCAATGCACCTGGGTAGAGTTTGACAGGGCATACGGCGGGTAGGAACCCGGGGGAGGAGATGGCGATCTCGACATCGCCGACTTCGGCGAGACCTTCGGCGCGGACCTCTCGACCGAGGGGGGCGGTGATTTCCGGGCCGACGGTGATGCCGTCGGTCAGCAATACTTTCGCCGGATCTGAAGAGCGGTACGTGATTTGCAAGCCGATGGCAGTTCGCCCCACTCTGGCTGGAATGGCGACGGCACCGTCCTTCGCGAGGAATACCTGTTGGGCGGAATAGAGAAACGAGGACCCGATGTCGGCCACGAAGCCTTCCAGACCCTGGCCGCGATCGAGTTGCAAAGGATTCTTGATGGGTAGGTCGGTGGAGGTGGTGCGTCCGCCGAGGCGGGCAACTCCGTCGGTGATCAAGGCGATCGAGTTGGCGCGGTCGTCGCCGGAGCCGCCGAAATAGGTGAGGGTGCGGACAGCTCCGGGGCCGACAACGGCGTAGAAGGCGTCTTCGCCGCCGCCCGGACGGTCCTGAAGGGGCGCCACGGTTTTCAGATCGGAGCTGCGGGTCCATCCGCTAACGAACAGGTCTCCCGCCGAGTTGCGCGCTAGGCCAGTGGCCGCATCCGCAGCCGAGCCGCCCAGATACGTAAGCCACTCGAGCGAGCCTTGGCTCCAGGTACCGGCGAAGGCGTCCGACTCGCCGGCGAGGTTGGGCTGGGCCGCGTTTCGGACTGGAAGGTCCGGGGAGGTAGTGGTGCCGGCGATGGCGATTGGCTGCGGTGGGATCGCCACAAACTGAAGTCCGAATGATCCACTGGTGATCGCCGTGATGCGATCTTCGCCACGGCCGCCGACGAGCCAGGACGAGATGAGATCAGGGGTGGAGATGCTGTTCCGCGCGGCCAGCGAAACGGTGGTCAGAAAACCGTCCGAGAGCCCTTGCAAGCCAGCCGAATCCGGTTTCAGGTATGGGAAGTCCGGGCTACTGGTTTCGCCTCCGAGGATCACGGAGTTCGGGACGTTTATGCTGGCCGTCAAGATTCGATCGTCGCCCTTTCCGCCGAGATAGTACGTCCCCACAAACGAGCTAT
>JANODS010000367.1:0-1163 GCA_031412835.1 Acidobacteriota bacterium
TGCCGTCGTTTGTGGCCATGCCGGACTATCGGTCGATTCCGTTCAGCGGGGCGCAGCAGTGGGGTAGCGGATATCTGCCCGCGGAGTATCAAGGAACTGTGCTGCGAGCCGGCAGCGAGCCGATTCGCGACCTGGCTTCGCCGGGTGATGTTCCAGCGGGGTTGCTGGAAGCTGAGCGCGAGGCGCTGCGGGGGATGAACGGGGCGTTCGGGGCGTTGCGGGCGGACAACCCGGAACTGCGAGCCCGAATGGATTCCTACGAGTTGGCGTATCGGATGCAGATGGAGGTCCCGCGCGTGCTCTCGATCGACGCCGAGCCGGCTGCGGTGAAGGAAGCTTATGGGCTAAACGACCCGATTACGGCCTCGTTCGGACGGCGGTGTTTGATGGCGCGGAAGTTAGTCGAAGCCGGGGTGCGCTTTGTCGAGATTTTCACGCCCTCGCAGAGTTGGGACGCGCATGGAGACATTAAGAAGAACCACGAGAAGAACGCCCGGGAGACGGATAAGCCGATTGCGGCGTTGCTCGCGGATTTGAAACAGCGGGGCATGTTGGAAAGGACTCTAGTCGTAAACATGGGCGAGTTTGGGCGGACACCGGATACGCCCGCCGAACAGGAGACGCCGGGGCGGGATCACAATACCCGATGCCAGAGCATGTGGTTTGCGGGAGGCGGGATGAAGGGCGGGTCGATGATCGGGACGACGGATGATATCGGGCATAAGGCGGTGGAAAACGTTTACCACATGCACGACGTACACGCGACGATTCTGCACCAAATGGGGCTGAACGATTTGCGTCTGACTTACTACTTTGGAGGACGGAATCGTCGGTTGACGGACTTGGGTGGCAGGATCATCAAAGAGCTTGTGGCCTAGTCGCCAAGGTTGGATTTCGCTAAGATGAGGCATGAAGCCAGAGTTCTCAGCCTTAGATGCGTGGTGGCGAGCGGCCAACTATTTGTCGGTGGGGCAAATTTACTTGAAGGACAACCCACTGTTGCGGGAGCCTCTGACGCTGGACCACATCAAGCCTCGGCTGCTGGGGCACTGGGGCACGACGCCCGGATTGAACTTCATTTACGCGCACTGCAATCGGACGATTGTCGCGCGGGATCTGAACATGATGTACATCATCGGGCCGGGGCACGGCGGACCGGGGTT
>JANODS010000368.1:0-3352 GCA_031412835.1 Acidobacteriota bacterium
AGCGAAGAAGGAAGGGGTCCCGGCGTTCCGGGTCATGACCGACAAAGTCCTATCCGAAATCGCCGACGACCTCCCCAAGACCCAGGACGAACTCCTCCAAGTCTCCGGCCTAGGCCCGCGCACCGCCACCCGCTACGGAGCGCAAATCCTCAAACTAGTCCTTTCTGGGAACTAGCCATCTGGCAGTGACTCCAGTCTGGTTAACTCGCAGGGGTTTTAGGCCGACTTCTCGCTCATCATGTGGTTATAGTGATCTTCATGTCCCAGCTTGAAGAAAATTTGCTGGAAAACACTCATTGCAGGCTCAATGAGGGCGTCCTCCATCGATACATTTAGAGCGTCGCCGGCACTATGCGACCCATCATTTAGCCAGGAGATCAACGACCTACACAAGGTCCGTTCGTCACCCTCGAACTTCGTCCAAATATCGGAGATCTTTGTTCCTGCAGCTAGCTTGGCGTAGTTCTCCACAATCCGACGCATGCTGTTTTGAAGCGAAATGAAACAGCGATCTTGCTTTGACCGCTTCATTTCCCACCAAAGTAGCTCGTATGGGGTCTTTATTGGGTTTTCTTTGTGGTAAACGATTCGCGAATAACTATCAGATTTCCTGATAATCCAGAACGTCGCCTTTTTTTTCAGGACCTTCGGGGCTTCGCCCTCAGCAAACGTTACCTCCTTGTAGAAATAAACGTTATGGGTGAAGAAAAGAAGTTGACGAATTCGACCTTTGCCTTCGTCGATGAGTCTAAGACAATCGCGAATCAAGGTTGAGACAACAAAAAGAACATCGCTGTCGAGGCTCGACACTGGGTCGTCGATAGCGACCACAAGGCCTTTTGGATTTCCTGTATCATCGTGTAGACTTTTCATCCGGTGATAGAAATACAGGAACGCTATAAACGTTCGCTCCCCCTCGCTGAGCGTATTTGTTGCTTCGGTTCCGTCCTCACGCACAAGCTTATAAAAGCCCTCCTGCTCACTTGCAGCAATCGTAAATCGTGAGAAGCCCCAGCACTTTAGCGTCAAATTGATACTATCCGCTGTAGGTTGCGTTTGAGAGAGCGAGCTTTTCAGTATACTTAGGCTTCGTCGAGCGTCCTGAAGAGCGTCGGAATCGTCTCGAAGCTTTGCGGTAACGTTCTTAACCTCAGAATCAACCCTCTTAATGCTTTGGTTATACTCAGCGAGCGGCACCGCCATATCGTGATCTAACAGCAGTCTCCATACGTCAGAAGTGAGTTGCCTCTCCTCGGCTTTCTTGCCATTGACCATTCTGTTGTGCTCGGCTATTCGCTGATTCGCCGCCACAATCAACGCGGTCAACCTAGCAAGTATATCTGCCATCGGCCTGAGCGCGATAACCTTTGAGAGTTCCTTCGTCTTCAGGTCGAGCAGGCCAAGGCTGTGGCTCGCCGATGCGATAAACTCTTTGTTTAAATTAGTCAAATCCGCATTCGACAAGAACGGTGAAGCGTTACTCAATAGACTGTTTATTTGGTGCGCCGCAGCGTCGAAATCTCTCTCGAAACTGTTCTGAAGTGCTGTTATTGCCTTGCTGTGCTTTTCGAATGTCGTATCGAAATATTCGTTCAGCGCACTCTCAAGCGACTCTGGCGCCGGGCATTGGCAAAAAGGGCAGACCCCTTCGCTCCCGCTGAGGAAAGGTCGTCCCTGTTTCACCCAATCGCTGCTACCAAGCTTTAGAATCAACCCGGCTATTTCGAGGTCGTCACGACCGACGATGGATTTGCGCAACAGCGGGTCTTTTTCAGCCGTGCCGAGCTGGCCGAAATTCAGTTCGGCGAGCATTTCTTCGACAATTGCGGAATCAGAATAAACGGTCTTTGCTCGCTCCTCGAGGCTCTCTAGTGACTTCAAGCTGGAGCGGTTGCTCGTTGCCTGTTCAAGGACCTTCGCCGTGAAAGCCGGCTTGCTGCCCATTGAGCCTTTGAAGGCCGTCCCAAAGGAGGCGACGTACCTATTTTTCGTGTCCCAACATTTCGAGCGAAAGATTTCCTCAATCTTCCTAAGTTCCTCCTCTAGGCTCTCGTTCTGGTACCGTCCATCGGAGCACGCTTCGCCAAGCTCAACAACATGGGACTGAATCGCCTCCATCTTTGTCATCGTATCGGCGTCAGCCGTGCCGAGAGTAAAGATTCCCCTTAGGCTCTCACCTGCCTTGAAATTGAAATCGACAAAGTCGCGATTGTAGACCAGCGTCTCTAGTTTCGGGCCCTTCCAATTGACGGTACAACCCTGGTGCCCCGCTTCATCCGCGATTATGCGCGAGATGGTTGTCTTTCCAGTCCCGTTTGCTCCATATATGAAGTTCGCTGCGGTTAGGTTAAGCAGGCTCTCGGGAACTGGCCCAAAGTTGGCCTTATTGGCTAATGAGATGGAGTCTATCATCTGACTTCCCGCTGGCGGATGGAGTCGGCGAACCTGACAAGTCACTTAGACTTGCTGTCGACGCAATCTAACAATAGCATCAGCCTTGCTCCAGGGCTTCTTGTCCAACAGAGCCTTAGCCCTGTTCGCCGGCAGCCTCATACAAGTCTCCGGCCTGGGCCCCCGCACTGCCACCCGCTACGGAGCCCAAATCCTCAAGCTCATCCTCGCCAGGAACTATTCTTAGACAGCGACTTCGATCTGTTCAACGTGCAATGTCGGCGAAGGAACGGCTTGACCCAGTAGCAGCATCCCCTCCAGGTGGAATTCAATCGCTTCCCGGATCAGTTCTCGCGTCTCTTCCATTGTCCCCGCCGCAGCCACGCAGCCGGGTAAATCCGGGACGTGAGCACAATAGCCCGTAGCGGTTGATTCGAAGTAGACGGTGTATTTGCTCATTTCAATCCTGCCTGTCTCAGTATAGACCGCTCCGTCTTCACATCCAGATCTGCGGACGGCAGACCAGCTATCGTTACGAGCCCCGGCTTCTGTGGATGTTGATATTGGCGATGACTCCCGCGCGTGCGCGCCAGTCGCCATCCGTCAGCCTCGATCTTTCTGATCGCATCTTTGACCTTCAAATTCAATAGTGCCTGAGATTGATCGAATCTCTCCATTAAATGCGCCCCCCGCCCCGATCGTCAGCCGTAGACTGAAAAGGTATGGGCCTTGTTAAGAATTCCCTCGACGTGAACCAGACCAACCTCGACGATCCCACCGAACGCCAAGCATTCTACGAAGCGCTGATCGCTCACGGTGCGCCGCTGGTCCGCGAAGAACGGATGAGCGCTTTCCGCGCCGGGCTCATCGACGAACAAGGCTACGTCATTGATCGTTCCCGCCTCACCCGAAACTAGCCCCCTAATCCTCCCGCGGCCGACCCCTCAACTTCTTAGCCTCC
>JANODS010000369.1:0-2678 GCA_031412835.1 Acidobacteriota bacterium
ACGCCTCGCGCTCGCCGCCCGTCCTCTTGCCGAACTCCTCGCCAGCCCAGAGGAAGCCGACCGCTTCCTCGGCCTGCCGGAGGCTCTCCGCCGCGCCTATGCCGCTGGCCAACTCGATCAAGCTACTGCCCACGCGCAAGCTCTCATCAAGCTCATCCAACGCTTCGCCGGCCATCCTCGCTACGGCGACGCCATCTTTCTCGCCCATCAAACCCTCGGCAAAATCGCCCTCCGACGGGGCGATACGAAAACCGCCGTCGCCGAACTCTACGCCTCCACCAACAATCCGGGCTCCGACCGGCTCACGCACGGGCCCATCCCCATGGACCTCGCCCGCGCCCTCGTCGACCTCGGAGAACGTAAAGCCGTCGCGCACTTCCTCGACCGCTGCTCCCACTTCAACCTCGAGCGCGACAAGCTCATCGATTGGGGCGTCCTCATCCGCAAAGGCATCAATCCAGATCTGGGTCCGTACTCACCGGGCTGCTCTCCTGGTCCCTGCTAAGCTCCCTCTCCGCTTGCCACCAGTCGTCTTCGGCTGACCCGTCCTGGTCGACGCCCGCTCGCGATAAGTAAATCTCATAAGCCCGCTGCGCGATCCGCGCCCGTCGCTCTTCTTCCATTTCTATCGGTTCCATGCTCGAATCGTCAGCAATCCATGGGCCACGCGCAAACCCGCGTTTCTTCCCCCCTAACTGCCTCATTCCGTCCACCCCATTTCGATATACTGGCCCCTCATGGACAATCTCGCTCGCCGGGCCTTCTTTCAGTTCCTAGCCGCTAGCCCACTTTACGCCCAACCTACCCCCATCATCACCCAACCCGATCAGGCCATTAACGTGTTCGACTTTGAACCCGCCGCCCGGCAAAGCCTGCCGCCCGCCCACTTCGGCTACCTCCAAACCGGCGTCGTCGACGACGCGACCCTCCGCGCCAATCGCACCGGCTACGACCACTATCAACTCCGTCCCCGCCGCCTCATCGATATCTCGAAGGTCGATCTCTCCCTGACTCTCCTCGGTGCCCGCCACGAAACCCCCCTGCTCCTGGCTCCCATAGGGAACCAAGGCGCTTTCCACCCGGAAGCCGAACTTCCCGTCGCCCGCGCCGCCGCCGCGCAAAAGACGATGCAGATCTTGTCGACCATGACCAACAACAGCGTCGAAGCCGTCAACGCCGCCGCTGGCCGCCCCGTTTGGTATCAGCTCTACGCCACCGGCAGCCTCACCGTCGCCGACCGCCTCTGGCGCCGCGCCGAAGCCGCTGGCTGCCCCGTCCTCGCTCTCACCGTCGATACCCAAGCCGGTCGCAACACCGAAACCGCTGAACGCTCCAAGCGCTTGGACACCCGCAAGTGCGTCACCTGCCACGACCCCGCCCCTGGCGGGTTCTTCAAGCGCAAAGCCATGTTCTCCGGCCTCGATATGGCCGGCATCCCCACGGCCAACGCGGCGCTCACCTGGGAGTTCGTCCGCCAACTGCGCAAGTCCACCAAGATGAAGCTGCTCATTAAGGGCATCGTCACCCACGAAGACGCCCGCATCGCCCTCGACCATGGCGTCGACGGCATCATCGTTTCGAACCACGGGGGACGCGCCGAAGAATCCGGCCGCGGGACCATCGAATGTCTCCCCGAAATCATCGGCGCCGTCGGCGGAAAAATGCCGGTCCTCATCGACGGTGGAATCCGCCGCGGCACTGATATCTTCAAAGCCCTCGCCCTCGGGGCCACCGCCGTCTGCGTCGGCCGACCCTACGTCTGGGGTCTGGCCGCCTTCGGTCAACCAGGCGTCGAAAAAGTCATCGAACTCATCCGCGCTGAGCTCACCCTCATCATGAAACAGTGCGGTCGCCGCACTCTCGCCGAAATCAACTCTTCCGCGATTACTAGGATTAATCCTTAGAGAATAATCGTCTCGATTTCGCACGTGGTATTGAATGTCCGAGCACCCCGCTGAGGAATTGCTGGAACAGTTCGCCCTGCGTCGTCTGTCGGCGGATTCCGTTATGGAAATCTACCGGCACATCGACGTCTGCGCTCACTGTCGAGAGCGTTTACAGGCCGAACAAGCTTTTGTCGATACCATCCGCGCGGTCCTGCGCCAGTCGCCTGACGAGCCGATCTCCTGCTAGTTTCCGACGGTTACCGCGCTCCGCCCCATCGCGGGGCCACCATCTCGGCGTTAATCTTCTGCAAGATCGCCTCCAATTCCTGCTTCACCGCCGGCTCCTCCCCCGCCAAATCCCGCGTCTCCCCCACGTCTCGCCTCAGATCAAACAGCTCAAAATCCGCCCGATTCTGCCGCACCAGCTTCCACTTCCCCCGCCGAACCGCCACGTTATTCCCGTACCGCCAGAACAACGTCCGCTCGCCGATTTTCCCCGCCAAATCCAACCCGTCGAACTCCCCTTCGCGGTAGCTCAAGTCCGCCGCCCGCAGCACCGTCGGCACAATATCAGTCGCCATCACCGGCGTATCCACCGTTCGGCCCCCCGTCCACCGCCCCGTCCACTGCGCCGCGAACGCCACCCGAATCCCCCCCTCATAAAGCTGCCCCTTTCCGCCCCGCAACGGCTTGTTGCTCGACGTCAATTCCGCCGTCGGCCCGCCGTTGTCACTCAGGAAAATCACCAAAGTATCCCGCTCCAATCCATGCTTCCGCAGCGCCCCCAACACC
>JANODS010000370.1:0-1111 GCA_031412835.1 Acidobacteriota bacterium
CGCGCCTTCACCCGTCTCCGCGCCCAAGCCTCCCCCTGGGAGATTGCTTTCTTTGAAGGTTCGAACGTCGCCGCCGCCGACGGCATGCGCCGCATTCTCTTCGGAGTCCGCGAAGGCCTCACCGACCATCAACTCGCCCAACAAGCCGGCTACAACGGCCTGCCAATGGCCTGCCACTGGACTCTCAAAACCGGCCCCACCCGCGTTAGCCTCGCCAGCGCGAGTGGCAACGTCGTTCGCCGAGGCGAGTTTTTCTCCGCCAACGTCAGTTATTGGGGCAGCAACTGCTGCCGCTGCGGCTGGCTTGCTTCCGACGCCTCCGACGCCCCCGCTGGCTACGTCGACGATTTCGCGGGACCCTACGTCGCCGCCATGGCCGCCTGGCTTGAACACCTCACGATCGGACGCCCCGGAGGAGAGATCGTCGAACTCATCAACGGCCTGCTGCCGTTCGACCGCTTCGGCATCTTCCTCAATCCCGGCCATCTCATCAGCTACGACGAATGGCCCGGCTCCCCGATTTATGCCGGCTCCACTGAACCGCTCACGAGCGGCATGGTCTTCCAGTCCGACGTCATTCCGTCGTCGACGACCTTCTCCTCCATCCGCATGGAAGACAGTTTCGCGCTTGCCGATGCGGCCCTCCGCGCCTCCTTGGCCGAGCAGTTCCCGGCCGCCTACGTCCGCATCGAACAGCGGCGCCAGTTCATGACTGAGACGCTCGGCTTCGTTCTTCCGCCAGAGGTGCTGCCGCTCGCCGACCTCTGCGGCATCGTCCCGCCCTTTCTTTTTGAACCAAACACGTTGATAGCCCCGACTCGACAAACATCCGCGCCTGCCGAGATCTGATAGCACGGGGACATGTCTACTTTGCCTTGACAGTCCAGGGGGTACCCTTGACACCGTCGCAGAGATGTGAAAACATTTCCACAATGTCGAATCGGCACGGTATTATCATTTCCGCATTACCCTTCTTCCGCTCTTCGCCGAGAGTACCCCGAAGTTCAACGCAATCCAGAAAAAGTGGTGGGCTATTCAGCCGGTTGTCGCTGTCGCTCCTCCTGCTGTCGACCCCGCCGGCCAAAAGTGGGTTCGTAACGAAATTGACCAG
>JANODS010000371.1:0-5729 GCA_031412835.1 Acidobacteriota bacterium
CCAACTGCCAACACAGTCCGCGACAATCATCGTGGCCGCCGACCTCGACGGGGACGGCTTCATTGACCTGCTGATCCCGCATCGCGACGGCGGGCAGAGCCTCGCCTTCTGGAACGACGGCAAAGCGAACTTCAGCCCCCCTATGTCGTTCGGTCCAGAGCACTCTTCGATCCGCGCGGCCGCCGCGGCCGACATCGATGGCGACGGCAAATCAGACGTCGTTCTAGGCGACGAGAAGGGCGGCGTGCGCATCATCCCGAATCTCGGGAAGCGTCAATTCGGTGCCCCCATTCCACTCGGCACCAAACCATCATCGCCATATTCAATCGGCGTCGCGGACATGAATCGTGACGGCAAGCTCGACGTAGTCGTAGGGAACTTGGAAGCCCCCGGCTCTGTGTTCTTCAACGCGGGCTCGGGTCGATTCACAGAGGTCCCATGGGGCGATGGTCAGGGGGCCGTCTACGGCCTCGCGTTAGGTGACTTGGACGGCGACGCATGGCCCGACATCGCGACCGCGCGGTCCGAAGCGCCAAACGCGATTTGGTTCAACGGACCGGTCGTCAAGAAGCAGTAGCGGGTTCCTAGAGCTCCTCGGGCATCGACTCCCGCGGAGCCTGCTCAATGCCCGCGATCGCGTACAAGTTCCGATGAATCGTCTCGCAGATATCCTCTAGAGGCAGGTCGTTGTCATCAGTGCCAAACGGCCCTTCGATCTCGACTCCGATCTCCTCGATACCGAAAAACACGTACGAGACTAACAGCACGTCAAGGATCGTGTACCAGCCATAGCTGGACACCAGCGCAAACGGCAGCGTGAAGCAGTACATCACCAGCGCCCGCCGCAGGTGGACCACATAAGCAAACGGCAAAGGCGTCTTTCGAATCCGCTCGCATGCTCCAAGATAGTCGACTAACTGTTGAATATTCTGGTCAAGACCCGTGTAAATGATGTCTGAGAAACGGCCCGCCCGCCGCGCCCGATCAAGCGTCGCCGTCATCTGACCCGCCACCGCCAGAGCCGTATGCTGCGCATTTGAAACCGCAGTCAATTCTTGGGTCTTGAGTTGCGAACCCAACGGGCCGATGCCGCCCTCACCTCGCAGTACAGAGACGACCGCATAGGGAAACACCGCCGTCCACCGGGTCAATTCGAAGAGGCCCTCCCGATCTGCTCCGAACTGCACCGACGCGCCTCGAATCAGGTTCCGCGTTTCATTGACAATCCCGCCCCAAAGCTTCCGACCCTCCCAAAACCGGTCATACGATGCATTCGTCCGAAACACCAGCAACAGTCCAAGCGCCGTACCCACCAGCGTATGCAGTAGGGACGGTATCGCCAATGGATACCAGTGAAAATGCACCGCCACCACGATCACGGTCCAAATCGCGCACAAGGATACCCGCCCACTGATCTCACGAACCAACGAACCGCGAACGTCGAAAAAGTGGTCTAACCACCGGTGCGGATCGTATTGAATCATCCCTTCATCACTTCAAAGCGGTCGGATTCAGCATCATACTCGAGCACCTTGCCATGTTCAATATCGTAGACCCAACCGGCAATACGAACCGTTCCGGCGGCCAGGCCATCTTGCACGACCGGGTAAGTCCGCAAGTGTTCCAGTTGGTTAACGACGTTCCGTTCCGTTATCGCCGCGAGCTGCTCCGCTTCCGCCAACTTCATCGCCATCACCTGCTTCCGAGCCTCGTTCCCGTTGCGAAGCCACCGCTTCACCGATGGCAGCCCATCGGCCGACTCCGGGTGCCACACCGCCTTCATCGCGCCGCAATCGGAATGACCGCAGATAATGATATTCGGAATTTTAAGCACCTTGATTGCATACTCAAGCCCCGCCGCTTCACTCGCGTTTTCCCCGTGAAACGGAGGCATGAAGTTACCCGCGTTCCGATCGACAAACAGTTCCCCAGGGTCGGAATGCGTAATCAGCGTCGGATCAACCCGAGAATCCGCGCACGTAATGAACAGCGCCTTCGGCGTCTGACCCAACGCCAAGCGCCGAAACAGCGCCTTGTGCTGCGGAAACACATACCGCTGAAACGTAATCACACCTTTCCGAATGGATTCCATATCCCTTCAGAATAGCGTAAGTCAAATCAGCGGGCAGCCCGGGTAGAGGCTGCCCGCCTGTCGATCCCTAGAACCGAATCCGGACGCGCATTTCGACCTGCCGGGGATCCAACGTACCGAGGCCCCAAGTGCCGAAGCTCTCATTCTGAATCATTCCCGGAGTCACGCCCCGCGCCGCATTCGGTGCCGTGAAGATGTTGCCCGTCCCAGCGTTCACACTTCCCGTAAACTGAGACCGATTCCACAGGTTTGTCGCTTCGGCGGAAAAGGTAGCTTTGATCCGCTCAGTGATGGCGAAGTCCTTTTGCAGACTCACATTATGGTTGTAGTAACTATTGCCGCGGACGTCGCCATATCGTAACGCCGACGTGCCGTACCAATAAATGTCCGGAGCAATGTTCCCGTTCGGCAAAGTGACCGTCCGTCCGCGGAAGGCATCCGGATTGTACTTCAGGAACGTAAAACGCCCCGGCGTGATCTGCCGACCCGAAGGCAAAGTTACCGTTCGGTCCGCCGCGTTCGGCGAATCGTACCAGCGCTGCAAGTTTTGCGGAACTTCGATGTCAACGCCACTAACTCGGTCACAGACTCCGTTCAGCGAGTTGCAGCCCGTAAAGCCCGATTGCGGCTGCCCGCTCTGCAGCGACAAAACGTTGCCAAAGTTCCACCCGCCGGCCACAGCGTTCAAAACAGGGTTCTTCAGATCGAACTGGCGCCCCTTCCCAAACGGCAGGTTGTAGACCACCGTCGCCACCATCCGATGCGGAATATCGTTGGTCGAAAGGTTGTAGGAATTCTTGTAATTCCTACGGTCAACGTTGCCATTCGTGAACCCGCCGTTCTCTCCAAAGTTGTTGTTCTGCAACTCCGGAACGCTCATATCCAGCGCCTTCGACCACGTGTAATGCAGATTGAACAACAACCCGTTTGAATAACTCCGATTCAAGCTCATCATCAGCGCGTTGTAAGTAGAGAAGCCAACAAACGTCCCGACGAGATTCCCCGTGAACAGCGGATACGGAATCACCGTCTCCCGCAGCGGAATGTTCGGATTCCGCAAATTGCCATTGTAGAGAATGGTCCCCTGCGGGTTAAACGGGTTTGGCACCAGTTGAGTCGCCGGGTTGTTTCCGTTAGTGGCAATGTAAGTGGACCGCCAGGAGTCAAGCAACGATTGCGGCAAGAGCTGGTCGTTGTTGACATTGAAGCGGGCCATCAGCAACCGGCTGCCCTTCGAACCCGAGTACCCGGCGCTGAAAATATAATTGCTCCCGAGCTTCCGTTCTAAAAACAAATTCCATTGGTACACGCGCGAACTCGTGAAATCATTCCGGTCAAACCGAGGCTCATTCCCGCCCGCGCCGTAGTACTGCGGTGCCGCCGGATTAGCGCCAATGACGGGGATGAACGTATTCACCTGATTGAACGGTGCCAGTAAAACCGCCTGCGGATTGGGGCCATACTGCAGGGCGTTCGGAGCGCTCAGCACCGGCGCGAAATTCTGATTGCCATAGTAGTAGGGGCCACCGTAGTAGCCAGTATTTGTGGGCAAGAAGTTTACTCCGAAGCCGCTCCGCAGCACCATCTTGTCGTTCAGCCGATAGGCCAACCCGATCCGAGGGCCAAGGTCCGCCATCGGGGTTTCATACAAGCGCCGGTCACCGGAAACGCCTGGAAAATACAGTTGCCCGGGCGTTCCCGCCGTCTGGCCCCGATAGCTAAAGCTGCTCAGCCGGTTGTAACGTTCGGTCGGAGACGGCTGAATATCCCAACGCACACCCAAGTTCATCGTCAGCCGTTTATTCACCCGCCAGTCGCTCTGTTGATAGAAGGCAAGATACTTCGCCGAAAGTGCCATCAACACCGCATTCTCGCCGGCCGCCACCGCCCCGGCTCCTAGCAGCGAACTCGCCAAGCCCGAACCCGAAAGCTGAGCAGTCACGTTATTGATGTTGTTCGCCGTTGGGCCTAGAATGTTGCCAGCGGTAAAACCATTTCCAGAGGGTAGGTTGAAGCTGCCCCGAGCGTCGGAGTAGTTCGAAAGGTAGTTGCGGAACTCGCCGCCGGACTTGTGGGTCCAACGACCGGTCGTCTTGGTCACGGAGTAGACTAAGTTCCAATTCGTCTGCCGTTCGATCTTCGCTAAATACGCGGTACCATTTAGACCCGCGATCTGGCTCCAACCGCCGCCGAACGACGTGGCCTCCGGGAAGGCGCCCGCCAAGCCGATCGCCGGACTCCAACTCGCTGGAATGCCATATTTTGTATAGTCAATATCGGAAAACGTCGCAGCCCGATTGTCGGCCGCCACGCGGGTCAGACCTACTCGAACGTCGGCCACCAGCGTCGGCGTCAGCACCCAGGTGTCACCCAACGAAGCGTAGTAGTTTCGGTCGCCATTTACAGCACCGATAAACCCGCCCTGCTGCGTATAGGCCCGCGTACCCTCGCCCCAACCGTTCGGTGACTGGACGGCGGCCAAGTTCGCTCCGCCGGTGAAGTACAGCGAATGCTTTTCAAAACGTTGGTCGAAACGGGCGTTCGTAGAGTTCCGCTCAAAGCTGCGAACGGCCCGGTTGAAGAAGTTATTAGTACCCAGCAGCAGATCCTGCGGGGTCCGGTTAGGCAACGGGAATTCGCCAACCAAGCTACGCTGAACAGGATTAAGTCGATTGGCCGGCAGGATCGCATTCGGAAAAGGCATCCGCTGCCATTGGTTGGCCGCGACGCTCGTCACATTGAACGGGTCAAACACTTGTACCGGCAGAAACTGGCCCGACACATTCGCCCGCGTGTTCGAAAAATCACCGTTCCGCTCGGCTGCCGTCGGCACCGTCCTTAAATAGTCCAACGCGTTCTTGAACCGAAGCCCTTCGTACGACACAAAGAAGAAACTCTTATCCTTCCCGTTGTATAGTTTCGGCAGGATCACCGGACCGCCCATCGTCGCCGAATAGTTCTGCACCTTAAACGGAGCCCGCGCTATGCCTTGGGCATTATTACTAAAGCTGTTCGCGTTCAGCGCTTCATTCCGCAACCGGAACTGGCCGGAACCGTGGTACGCGTTCGTGCCGGACTTAGTCGTAAAGACGACCGTTCCCTGGCTCCGCCCATACTCGGCGCTCATGTTGTTCACGTTCGTTTTTACTTCTTGAATGCCTTCGGTATTCGGCATAATCGCCACTTCGTTCCACGCCGAGGCCTGAATCGAAACACCGTCAAGTTGAATGTCGTTGGTAAACGAGTTCCCGCCGTTCACTGAGAAGTTACTCATCGCCCGCCGCCCTTCGGTCCCGATCCCGAAAGAGTTCGCCGTCTGCGTGCTGTTCATCGATTGCCTTGCCACCACGCCCTGCGTCAACGTCGCGTAATTCAACGGATTGTTATTGATATTCGGAATCGACTTAATCACTTCTTCCGACACCGTATTGATCACCCGGCTCGATTCCGTTTGTAACTCCACCGCGCTACCGGTAATCACCACCGACGTATCCACCGCGCCAACTTCAAGCCGCACGTCCACGCGCAGCGTCTGGTTCGTCGTCAACGCCAGTTCGTTGCGAGAAGCCGACTTAAAACCGCTCTTTTTGAACGAGACCTGGTAAGTCCCGAATGCCAGATACGGGGCACTGTACTC